>JAMWCG010000003.1 GCA_023818555.1 Candidatus Omnitrophota bacterium | reverse complement strand
GGGTGGAGATTTCTTAAGAATTTCCCATAAGAGAATAGTATTTTCTACATTTATTAATAAAAATTTCTTAGGAGGAGTTTTGGCTATAAACCTGCCCTTCTTTTTGCTTAGTTTATTCCGCGCAGAGGGGATTTTTAAAAAAATTATTTATTTCTTAGGAACTTGCGTAGTTATTTATGCTTTGATTTTAACTGGTTCAAAGGGAGGGATTTTGGTGGGTATTATGGGAATCCTTTTCTTTATAAGTTTCTCTTTTCTTAAACAGATAAAAGAGAAGAAAATGAGAAAGAGGTTAATTATCTTAGGGACAATTTTTTTCGTGCCGATGGGCATAAAAGTTTTTCCCTGGTTTTATAGCCGGAATTGTCCGATGAGTTTGAAGGAAAGATTTCCCTTCTGGCGTTTAAGCCTGAGAATGATTGGCGCGCATCCCTTCCGTGGAGTAGGGATTGGAAACTTCGTTCTCTTTGCTCCGGGTTATAAACCCTCTCTTTTTTCTCCTGAGCAATTTATAAGACATGCCTGGAATGAGTTCTTGGAGATATGGGCGGAATTAGGATTTTTGGGTTTTCTCTCTTTTATAATTTTATTAATCTTAGTTTCTATTTATGCACTTAAGATTATTTTCCAACAAAATAAGGAAAGTTTTATAAGCATTGTTTCTCTTGGAGGGTTAGCAAGTCTATTTTCAGGAATCTTACTTAACCTGGGAGAAATAAATTTAAGGATAGTCTATTTAGGGATTTATTTCTGGATAAGTTTGGCTATTTTAATTAAAATAAAGGAAATCGATTTAGATAAAAGAGTTACTTTTTTCAATTTTCCCTCTTTTTTTAAAAAAATTTCTTTTCTCTTTTTTATTTTTGCTGACCTTTGCCTTTTAAAATTCATCTTCACTCCTTTACTGATGTATAAAATTGCTCAGAAAAAAGCCTCCTATGGATATAAGATTACTGACTTAGATAGATTAGAGAATTTAGAAAGTGAATTAAAGGACAGCCCCTCCCTTTATAACAATTTGGGAAACCTTTATCTTTTAAATGGAGATATGGAAAAGGCAAAGGAATATTACCAAAGGGCTCTGGAATTAAATCCCTCTTTTTCATCCACAAACTATAACTTAGGCTATATCTATTTTCTTGAGGGTAAAATTAGAGAGGCTTATGAAAAATTCTCTTTCTGTCTTAAGTTAAATCCCCGAGATGCGGATAGTTATTTTATGCTCAAAAAAAATATACTCTATTGAAAAATGGATAACTCCCTTAGAGAAATCTCTGCTCAGTATATTAAAGGGGTGGGGCCCCAGCGCTTTAAGGACCTTCAGCGCCTGGGGATAAACTCTATCTACGATTTACTCTATTTCTTCCCTCGCCGTTATGAGGACCGGCGGGAATTTAAAAAAATTTCCCATTTGCAAGAAGGCAGTGCAGAGTTGGTTATGGGTGAGATATTCTATGTGGATTTAAGACAGACCCGGAGAAGGTTACATATACTGGAGATAAGAATCAAAGATGGGAGCGGAGTCCTTTCTGCAGTCTGGTTCAATCAGCCTTATTTAAGGAAGATATTTAAGGAAGGGAAAAGGGTTATTCTCTATGGTAAGGTGGAAAGATTTTTAAATCTCCAGATGAATTCTCCGGAATTTGAAATTGTGGATGAGGGGAAGCAGGATTCTTTAAATATGGGGAGGATTGTTCCGGTATATGCTTTAAGCGGTAAATTGACCCAGCGGATTCTGCGCACAATCATCCATGAGACGGTTAAACGGTATGCCTATAAACTATGTGAATTTATTCCTTATGATATCCGCAAGCGTAATGATTTGCCCAATATAGTGGAAGCAATAAATTGGATGCACTTCCCTGCAGATTTTGAAAAAAAAGAACAGGCAAGAAGAAGATTTGTCTTTGAGGAATTTTTTCTTTTACAGTTAGGAGTGGGAATGAAGAGAATAAAAGAAAAGATATTTAAAACAGGGATTAGACACCAGGTAAGTCCGGAGTTTTTTAATCTCTTTATGGCGCGTCTTCCCTTTAAGCTGACCGAAAGTCAGATACGCGTGATAAAAGAAATAGAGGCGGATATGGCGAAGCCTAAACCGATGCAGCGTCTCCTTCAGGGAGAAGTGGGTTCAGGAAAGACCGTTATTGCTTGCTATGCCCTCTTGCTCACAGTGAACAACGGTTATCAGGGAGCCTTAATGGCACCTACAGAAATTCTGGCAGAACAACATTTTGTGAATCTGAGTAATTTCTTGGTTCCCTTTGGCGTAAAGGTGGGACTTTTAGTCAGTGGCACTTCTCCCCGGATGAGGCAGACAATAAAGGAAGAATTGAGGGAAGGAGAGATAGAGATTATTGTGGGAACGCATTCACTTATTGAAGAGGATGTGGTATTTAAGAATTTGGGCTTGGTAGTAATTGATGAACAGCATAAGTTCGGGGTATGGCAGAGAAAGAGTTTACAGGATAAGGGATTAAATCCTGATTGTTTAATTATGACCGCAACCCCTATTCCACGCACCTTAGCCTTGACTTTATATGGAGATTTGGATATCTCTACGCTTTACGAGTTACCTAAAGGGAGGGGTAAGGTTTTTACTTATTGGGTTTCCGAGGAGAAGAGAAATGAAGTTTATGATTTCATCAAGGAAGAGATAAGAAAGGGAAGACAGGCATTTATTGTTTATCCGCTTATAGAAGAATCTGAAGTCCTGGATGTAAAGTCAGCAACCCAGATGTATGAAGAACTAAAGGAGAGGGTTTTTGGAGAATTTAGGATTGGTCTTCTACATGGCAGACTTTCCAGCGAGGAGAAAAATAGAGTTATGCAAGATTTTAAAGAGAAAAGGATTGATGTGCTTGTTTCTACGCTTGTGATTGAGGTAGGGATTGATATTCCTAATGTGACGGTAATTGTGGTGGAAAATGCTGAGAGATTTGGTCTGGCACAGCTCCATCAACTCCGGGGCAGAATTGGGAGGGGAAAATTTCCTTCTTACTGCATACTCTTTTCTTCAGCCAAGACTGAGGAGGCGAGGCAGAGACTTACTGCTTTAGTAAGGATTCAGGATGGTTTTAAAATTGCTGAAGAGGATTTGAAAATACGCGGCCCGGGGGATTTTTTTGGTGCGCGTCAGCATGGATTTCCAGAGATAAAGATGGGAGATATTTTAAAGGATATGCAAATCTTAGAATTGAGCAGGAAGGAAGCCTTTTCTCTTCTGCAGTATGACCCGGAATTAAAGTCTCCCCAGCATAAAATTATCTGGGAGAATTTAAAGGAGAGATTCCCGCAATTAGAATTGCTCTCCGTAGGGTAAATTATGCGCATAACTACCGGAATACTGAAGGGAAAGAAACTGGTTTCTCCCCACTTGAAGATACATCTCACTGAAGAGAAAGTACGCAAGGCAATCTTTGATATTTTAGGGATTTTTGTAAAAGAGGCAAAGGTCTTGGAATTGTTTGCAGGTTCCGGAGCTCTGGGACTGGAAGCGATTTCCCGTGGGGCAGAAAAGGTCTTTTTTGTAGATAATCAGCAGGCATGTCTGGAAGCGATAAGGAAAAATATCCCTGAAGAATTTAAAGGAAGGACAGAAGTAATTAAGGCGGATGCTCTTAAGAGCATAACGGAATTGGTGAGGAGAGGAGAAAAATTTGATTTAGTTATTCTTGACCCTCCCTATAAAAGGGGGCTAGTGAATTTGACCTTGAAAAAAATTTCGGAAAATAGTATACTATTGAAACCCGGAGCAATCGTGGTGGTAGAACACCATAGCGAGGAAGGATTGGATTTAAGAGGTATAAAGAATTTATTTTTTTTAAAAAACAAGAAATACGGTAAGACCCAAGTCTCTCTTTTGAAGTTTGCAGAATAGATGAAACGGATAGCCATATATCCTGGAACTTTTGACCCCATTACCTATGGCCATATTGATATTATTAAACGGGCTAATTTTTTATTTGATGAGTTGATTGTGGCAGTGGTAAAAAATCCACCTAAAGAGACCCTTTTTTCCTGGGAAGAGAGATTCGCTTTAGTAAAAAAGGCGGTTAAAGAGATAAAAGGGGTGAAGGTTGAGGTCTTTGACGGTTTAGCGGTGGATTATGTGCAGAGAAAGAAAGCGAGAATAATTATTCGCGGTTTGAGGATGATTTCTGATTTTGAATACGAATTTCAAATGGCACTTACCAATAGAAAACTCTCCCCTACTATTGAAACCATCTTTATGATGCCCAGTGAGGCATATTCTTACTTATCTTCAAGGTTGATAAAAGAAGCGGGAACACTGGGAGCAAAGCTTTCCTCTTTTATTCCCCCCTTCGTAGAAAAAGCACTGAAAAGGAAATTGATGGATAAATCTTATGAATAACCTATTTTACACTTTACGCCAAAAAGCCAAAACAGACCCCCGCTGGATTATTCTTCCTGAAGGTGAAGAGAAGAGAGTTCAGGATGCGGCGAGGTTGATTGTAAAGGAGAAAATTGCCAGAATAATCCTTTTTGATAAAAATGGTGGCCTGGAGGGGTTATTTGAGAAGGAAATTGCTTCTGGTTTTTTGAGGATAATAGAGATAAATAAGAATTCTTTATTTGAAAAATACGCGGGTTTATATGCGGAACTGCGTAAGAAAAAAGGGATAGACTTGGGAATAGCCAGAAAGATTATCAGCGAAAATCCTGTCTTTCTATCCGCTTTAATGGTGGAGGAAGGGGAAGCGAATGGATTTGTTGCCGGAGCAAGTTTATCTACCGCTGATGTGGCTAGGGCAGCCATACATTGCATAAAGAAGAAGGCAGAATCTCTGGTAATCGGAGTTTTTATTATGGTAGTTCCTGACTGTATTTATGGAGAAAGGGGTTTATTTGTCTTCGCTGACTGCGCGATAATCCCAGACCCCAGTTCTGAAGAATTAGCTAAGATTTCTCTGGAGACTGCGGATTTTACCCGCAAGATATTAGGGATAACTCCCCGGATTGCTTTATTGAGTTATTCTACAAAGGGTTCAAGTACTGGAGAACGGATAGACAGGGTAAGAATGGCTTTGGAGATCGTGAAAGAAAAATCTCCCGAAATATTAATTGATGGAGAATTTCAGGCGGATACCGCGATTGTTCCTGAGGTAGCAAAGATAAAATTTCCTTACAGCCCAATAGCGGGGAGAGCCAATGTTTTAATCTTTCCCAACTTAGAGGCAGGGAATTGTGCTTACAAACTTGTGCATCGCTTAGCAAAGGCAAGGGCGGTAGGTCCGATATTATTGGGTCTGGGAAAACCAGCCAGTGACCTTTCCCGAGGCTGTGCAGTAGAGGATATTATTGATGCGGTAGCGGTAACTGTGGTGCGTGCCCAGAACCAGTAAGTAACTTAAAAGATGAATATGGAGAGATTGATATTGGTATTAAATGCGGGGAGTTCTTCTATCAAATATTCATTCTTCAAAATGCCTTTAGGAAAATGTCTGCTGAACGGAATTTTGGAGCGGATTGGAGAAAAAATTTCCTTGATAAAACAGAGGGCTGAGGGAGGTGAATATCTTGAGAGAAGTTTAAGGATTGCGCACCACCGCGCAGGGATTCAGGCTATCTTTTCTCTTCTCTTAGAAAGGGGGAGATTGAAGAATATAAAAGAGATTACTGCTGTTGGACATCGGGTGGTTCATGGAGGAGAGGTTTTTCAACAACCCTGTATTATAGATAGAAAAAAATTGCTTAAAATAAAAGAATATAGTATACTTGCTCCTTTACATAATCCTCCTCAGGTCTCGGTAATAGAAGCCTGTTTAGATTATTTAAAGGGAATTCCGCAGATAGCGGTTTTTGATACTGCATTTCATACTACAATGCCCAGAAAGGCTTTTTTATATGGATTACCTTACCAACTCTATACTCGCTTTAAGATAAGAAAATATGGATTTCATGGAATAAGTCATCAATATGTGGCTGAAGAAACTGGGAAGATACTTGCCAGACCTTTAAGAGATTTAAAGATAATTACTTGTCATCTGGGTAACGGTTGCAGTATTACCGCCATTAAAGGAGGAAGGTCTATAGATACGAGTATGGGATTTACTCCCTTAGAGGGAGTGATGATGGGAACGCGTCCGGGAGATTTTGACCCTGCCATTATCCTTTTCCTTTTGGATAAGGGATACAGTAGAGAAAGTATAGACTATCTTCTTAATAAAAAGAGCGGTCTCTTGGGCCTCTCCGGAATAAGTAATGATATGCGGGATATCATGAAGGGGATAAAGAAAAACCATCTCCGGGCAAAAATAGCACGAGATGTATTTATCTACCGTATACAGAAGTACATCAGTGGCTATGTGGGAATTTTGGGCGGTTTAGATGCACTGGTATTTACCGGAGGGATAGGAGAAAATCAGCCAGATATCCGGAGGAGGATTTGTAGAGGATTAAATTTTCTCCTTAAGACTACAGGAGCGCAGGTTTTAGTAATTCCTACTGATGAAGAAGCCCTTATTGCCCGGCAGGCATACCTTTTATTAAAAAAAGATGAAGATAAAAGTAAGTAGTATTCCTGCGGCAGGAGAAGACTGCCAGGAAATATACATTCCCCAGGTCTTAGATTTAGAGCGGTTTGATATAAAGGTAAACAAACCTTTTCGCGTAGACTATCATATTCTCAAGGAAGGGGATGAAGTCTTTGTGGAGGCAAAAGTAAGGGTCTGTTTAGAAATTATCTGTGCGCGTTGTCTGGATAATGCAGAACTTATAATGGAAAAAGATTATCGTTTTGTCTATCCAGTTAAGCCTACAGATACCATTGATACCACTGACGACCTCCGACAGGAAATCATCTTAGATTATCCTTTAAAACCCCTCTGTAAGCCTGACTGTCAGGGGCTCTGTCCAAAATGTGGCGGAAACTTAAATAGAGGAGAATGCAAATGTATCGCAGGCTAAAGAGTTGAAGGGAACAAAAATTTAACCCGCGTAAAACAAAGGAGGCAAAAAATGGCTTTACCCAAAAGAAAATTTTCCAAGTCAAGGCGAGATAAAAGGCGCACTCATTGGAAGTTGAGTTCACCCAATCTGATTGCCTGTCCGGAATGCGGGAAATGGAAATTGCCCCATCGGGTATGTCCTTATTGTGGTTACTATAGAGGCAGACAGGTATTGGTAATAGAGAAGGAAAAGAAGGAATAAAATGAAGTCGGTGCGGATGGCTGTGGATGCAATGGGTTCAGACCGTGCTCCTCAGGTGGAGATAGAAGGAGCGGTTTTGGCGGTGAATGCGGGCTACGGAGAGGTCATTCTCGTAGGGAATGGAGAAATACTGCGGAAGGAATTAAAGAAATATAAACTCCGTTATCCGGAGAGAATAACTGTTCAGCATGCTCCGGAAGTAATCGGAATGGATGAACCACCTGCCATCAGTGTGCGGAGAAAGAAGAATTCTTCCATTATGATTGCTGCGGATTTGGTAAAGGAAGGGAGAGCGGATGCACTAATTTCTGCAGGAAATACAGGAGCGGTGGTCTGTGCTACCACCCTTGCTTGGGGACTTATTCCGGGCATAGAACGACCAGGGATTGCCATAGTCTTTCCCACCTTAGAAGGGACCTGCATTCTCATTGATGCCGGGGCAAACATTGACCCTAAGCCTTCCCATCTTTATCAGTATGCGATTATGGGGGCAGTTTATGCCCGGGAAATCTTAGGCAAAGATAATCCCCGGGTGGGATTACTTAATATAGGTGAAGAAGAGACGAAGGGAACAGATTTTGTTAAAGAGACTCACCGGCTACTCTCTAAGAGTAGATTGAATTTTATCGGAAATGTAGAAGGTGGAGATATCTTTCGTGGGAAAGCAGAGGTAATTGTTTGCGATGGTTTTGTGGGAAATGTGGCTTTGAAAATCTCGGAAAGTCTTGCCTATGCTTTAACCGAATTCCTAAGAAGACATATCCAAAAAAGTAACCTTGCCAAACTGGGAGCTTTTTTCCTAAAAGGGACATTTAAAAATCTAAAGAAAGAGATTGACTATGCGGAATATGGCGGAGCTCCTCTGCTGGGGGTAAATGGAGTTTGCACTATCTGTCATGGAGCCTCTTCCTACTGGGCAATAAAGAATGCGCTGAAATTTGCCTTTTCGTCAATAAAAAATGATATAAAGAGCCATATTGAGAAAGAAATAGAATACTTAGGAGAACGGGGATGAAGAAAGAAAGAGTGGGCATTGTAGGGGTGGGAGCATATTTACCGGAAAAAATTCTCACCAATTATGATTTAGAAAAAATGGTAGAGACCAGTGATGAATGGATAATTACCCGCACGGGAATAAAAGAGAGAAGGATTGCCTCGGACCAAGATGCCGCTTCCGATTTAGGAGCCAGGGCGGCTGAGGTAGCCTTAAAAGATGCAGGACTAACTCCGGAAGCGATAGAATTGCTTATCTGTGCAACCATTACTCCGGATATGCTTTTTCCCTCTACCGCCTGTTTTATCCAAAGAAAGATAAAGGCAAAAAATGCCGTCTGTTTTGATATCTCTGCTGCCTGTACCGGTTATATTTATGCCCTGAACATTGCGGAACATTTTTTAAAAAACGGTACTTACAGAAATGCTCTGGTGGTGGGGACGGAAAAACTCTCCGCGATTACCGATTGGAAAGACAGGAGCACCTGTGTTCTCTTCGGGGATGGAGCAGGAGCTGTGGTTTTAAAGAAGGTGAAGCAGGGGGGAATAATCTCCACCTATTTAGGTTCGGATGGAGAACAGGCGGATTTGCTCAAAATTCCTGCAGGAGGCTCAAGAATGCCTGCCTCTCTTTCTACGGTAGAAGCGAGACTACATTTCTTGAAAATGGAAGGGACAGAGCTTTTCAAACATGCGGTGAGATTAATGGCTGAAGCGGCGGAAAAAGCGCTTGCCCAGGCAGGATTAACCTGTAAAGATGTGGCTTATCTTATTCCGCATCAGGCAAATATCCGCATCTTGCAGGCGGTAGCCAAGAAGATAGGACTTCCCATGGAGAAGATTTATTTGAATATTGAGAAATACGGGAATATGTCCTCAGCCTCTACTGCGGTGGCTCTGTATGAAACCGTAAAATTTAAGAAAATTAAAAAGGGAGATATCATTGTTTTAGTCGCCTTTGGTAGCGGGCTTACTTGGGGAGCAACCGTAATTGAGTGGGCTCAATAGTTATTGTATTTTTTAGTTATAAGGTCATAGACTGAAGATGGAGAAAAAAATTGCTTTTGTTTTTCCTGGCCAGGGAGCACAGTATGTAGGGATGGGGAAGGATATTTATGAGAATTTTCCGGAGGTGCACTTTCTTTTTGAGAAAGCAGAAGAGGTGCTTAAATTCGACTTAAAGAAATTATGTTTTGAGGGGCCAGTGGAGAAACTTAAATTTACCTCGGTGGCTCAGCCTGCTATTTTGGTGGTTTCTCTGGCTACTCTGAAAGCTCTGAAGATGCTTGCCCCGGATATTTCTCCTCAGGCAGTGGCGGGTTTAAGTTTAGGAGAATATTCTGCCTTAACGGCTGCAGAGGCACTGCGTTTTGAAGAAGCAGTGAGATTGGTGCATAAACGGGGAGAGTTTATGGAGGAGGCAGCCCGGATTAATCCCGGGGGGATGGTTTCTCTTTTAGGTCTGGATTATGCCACGGGAGAACTTATTTGTAAAGAATCAGGGGCAGAAATCGCCAATCTCAATTGTCCCGGCCAGATTGTAATTTCCGGAACAAAGGAAGCCCTGGAGAAAGCCATAAGTTTAGCCAAAGAGAGGGGGAGCAAGAAAGCAATTTATTTAGAGGTGAGTGGGCCATTTCATTCTTCTTTAATGTCTCCCGCGAGTAAAAAACTCTTGGTAGAACTAAATCGTATAGAGATAAAGCCTCCCCGTATCCCGGTAGTGAGCAATGTGACTGCCTATTTTGAAAACGATGTGCGGGAGATTCAGACCAACTTAGTTAATCAGATAAACCATACCACACGCTGGGAGGAATCGGTGAGATTTATGGTTGACTGGGGTATAACCACTTTTTTAGAAATTGGTCCCGGCAAGGTACTCTCCGGACTGATTCGCAGAATTGATAGTTCCCTGGAGGTTTATAACATAGAGAATACCCAGGATATAAAGGGATTTTTGGAGAGGCTGAGTATAACCTAAAATCACTTGACATAAGATATTTTTTTCTTATATAATTAACTCCACTTAAATGGAGGATTTTGATGTTACTCTCGGATAAAGTGGCGATTATCACGGGAGGAGCGAGAGGGATAGGTAAGGAGATTGCTCTTCGTTTTGTCCAAGAGGGAGCAAAAATAGTTATCTGGGATATAAACATAGAAGAGTTAGAAAAAGCAAAATCAGAGATAGGAAAATTTAGTCCCCATGTTTCAGGATATAAAGTAGATGTGAGTAAAGGGGAGGAAATAGAAAAGACAGTAGAAGATGTGCTTGACAATTTTAAAAGGATAGATATATTGATTAACAATGCCGGTATAACCCGCGATGCCCTTATTTTGAGAATGTCTGAGGAGGATTGGGAGAGGGTAATCGCGGTAAATTTAAAAAGTGTTTTTAATTGCACCCGCATTATCGCTAAGGTAATGCTTAAACAGCGAGAGGGAAGGATTGTTAATATTTCTTCTATTATTGGGCTTATCGGTAATGCCGGTCAGTCAAACTATGCTGCCTCCAAAGCAGGAATCATTGGTTTTACCAAGTCAGTGGCTAAAGAACTTGCTTCCCGGGGAATCACGGTTAATGCGATTGCTCCGGGGTTTATTCAGACCGAAATGACCGAGAAGCTTCCCCAGGAAATAAAGGAAGAAATGTTAAAAAGGATTCCGCTGGGTAGGTTTGGAACTCCTAAGGATATTGCCGAGGTAGCCCTTTTTCTCTCTGCGGATGCTTCTCGTTATATCACCGGGCAGGTAATTGTGGTAGACGGAGGGATGACTTAAACTATTAAAGAAGGGAGGTAAGAAGATGGAAATAGCTGAAAAAGTGAAGTCTATTGTGGCGGAGCAGTTGGGGATAAAAAAAGAGGAGATAAAAGATTCCTCCTCTTTCATTGATGACTTAGGAGCGGACTCCTTAGATACCGTGGAGCTGGTTATGGCTTTGGAGGAGGAATTTGGGATAGAGATTTCTGATGAGGATGCGGAGAAGATTCGCACGGTGGGAGACGCAATTAAGTATATTGAAGAAAAGAGTCAGACAAAAAAATAAACTGAGAACATAAGTCATTAAAAGTCAATAACCCGCCAGGGAGGCGGGTTTATTCTTATTTTAAGGAGAAATGGAAAAACGGAGAGTGGTGGTTACAGGAATGGCGGTAATTTCTCCTCTCGGTTCTACGCTGGAAGCTTACTGGAATGGTTTAAAGAACGGTAAGAGTGGAGTAAGAAAAATCACCCAATTTGATGCCCAGAAGTTTGACTGTCAGATTGCCGGGGAAGTGAAAGATTTTTCTTCAGAAAAATATATCAGCCATAAAGAAGCTAAACGGATGGAACGGTTTACGCAGTTTGCAGTAGTGGCAGCAAAAGAAGCTTTTAGGGATGCAGGTTTAAAACTGGAGAAAGAAGACCCTTTCCGTATAGGGGTGGTAGTGGGTTCAGGAGTAGGAGGATTGCGGACCATAGAAGAACAGCATAAGATTCTCTTAGAGAAAGGTCCTTCCCGTCTTTCTCCTTTTATGATTCCCATGATGATTGAAAACATTGCTCCCGGACAGATTGCCATAATGTTAGGTTTAAAGGGTCCCAATACCTGTGTGGTTACCGCCTGTGCCTCTTCTACCCATGCCATAGGAGATGCTTTTAAGATAATCCAGCGAGGACAGGCAGAAGTAATCTTGAGTGGAGGGACGGAGAGTTGTATTACTCCTTTGGGGGTGGGAGGATTCTGTGCCTTAAAAGCTTTAGCCACACACTATAACGATTCCCCTGAAAAAGCATCCCGTCCCTTTGATGCTAAAAGAGAGGGGTTTGTGATGGGAGAGGGAGCAGGGATTGTGGTTCTGGAAGAGTTGGAGCATGCGCTTAGGCGTAATGCCCGGATATATGCCGAGCTGGTCGGTTACGGTTTGAGTGATGATGCCTACCATATCACCGCTCCTGACCCTGATGGTCAGGGCGCGGCGCGGGCGATGGCTATGGCTATTGAAGATGCGAAAATTTCTCCTCAAGAGGTTGATTATATAAATGCTCATGGAACTTCTACGCCATTGAATGATAAGGTAGAAACTTTAGCCATAAAAATTGTTTTTGGAGATTATGCCAAGAAGATTCCCATTAGTTCCACCAAGTCAATGATTGGACACCTTTTGGGGGCAGCAGGTGCAGTAGAGTTTATTGCCACAGTCTTAACGCTCAACTACGGAATAATCCCTCCGACCATAAATTATGAATTTCCTGACCCTGAGTGTGACCTTGACTATGTTCCCAATACCGCGCGTCAGAAAAATGTCAAGGTTGCTTTGTCTAACTCCTTAGGATTCGGGGGGCATAATGCGACACTTATTGTGAAAAAATTCATTTGAAGATGTCTTTTTTTTTCTTTATTCACTGGGGGAGAAAAAAGGTTCTTCCTTATGCAGAGGGGAGAAGAGATTTTTTGAAAGGAGAGATGATTATTCTTCCCGGGGCAGTGGAAGTAACCCTTCCCCACAATGACATTGTGGTTCTCAATTTAGATTCACCCATCGAGATAAAGGCAAGTTTACAGGGGATAATTGAACAGATAAAGGATAAACAGGGATTGGCTATACTTGCTCACCCCAGTTATTTACTTAAACCTTATCCGCGCCGGAAACTTCTAAAGTTGCGCGGTTACTTCGGGATGGAAATATACAATCCCAATAAGATTCCCTGGCCAGAGTCCACCAGGCGATGGGATTTCATATTGAGCCGGAGATATGGAGAAAGAATCTGGGGATTTACCTCTGACGATATGCACGATTTAAAGAGGGATGCGGGGAGAGCCTGGATTATGGTGAAGACAGAAAATAAAACAGCAAACAGCATCCTGGAGGCATTGAGGCGAGGTTCTTTCTATGCTTCTACCGGACCCGGGATTGAGAAAATATTTTCAGGTCCTGATTATATCCAGATAAAAATAAAAGACTTGGCTAAGTTTAGATTCGTTGGTTATCAGCATAAAATTTTGCAGGTAAATTTTGGTAAGGAAGCAATTTATCGTCTAAAACCAGAAGATAGATATGTGCGGATTGAGATCAAAGACCTGAGGAATAAGAAGAAGGCTTGGACCCAGCCTATTTTTGTCCAGGGGAGGAGAGTAGTATATTTTCCTTATCCGGATAAAGGTGAATGGCTGAAGGGATGTTTACATCTCCACACCAGACTCAATGGGGGAACCGCAGATCTGAATGAAGTGATTGATTGGTATAGAAGACATGATTATCATTTTCTGGCTATTACTGAACATAACTTTATTACTCACCCTAAGAGTTTAGGGAAGATAGAGATTTAAACATGCTTACCAAAACTGCCGACAACCGGTTTATTTATCTTTTCAAAATCTTTGTATCTTATCTTAAGCAACTCCATGTGGGTTCCGGCGTTGAAGACTATTTCACTTTTTTCGCTCAGTGTTTTATCCACAAATACAGGGAGGCCAAAGAGTGGACCGAGGGGAGGCATTGCCCCGGGTTCAATGTCGGGAAAGAGTTTGCACATATCCTCTTCTCGGGCAAGAGAGATTTTTTTTGCCTTGGCTAACCTTTTGAGTTTAGTGAAATCAACCAGATAGGTTGCCGGGAGGACTGCGAGAAGAAAATTTTTTTCTGTTTTTAAAATTTTTGTGGCGGTCCCGTAAAAATGGGGTTGCCGCAATTTTTCGTGCCAACGGTGTAATTGCCTTGGCTGCCCGAGGGCACGCAATTTTAATTTTTTATAACCCCCTTTTGGGTGGGTTGGGTTATG
>JAMWCG010000185.1 GCA_023818555.1 Candidatus Omnitrophota bacterium | reverse complement strand
TCTTGCAGACTCAGAATGGTTTAATTACCAATACCCTGAGGAGAAAAATAATTTCTTACTTATAGATATAGACACTGTCTATACAAAAATCAGCGTAATCAGTCCTCCGGGAAGACTTCTCTTCAGCCGGGCAATTAAGTTAGGGATGGAAGATTTGGAACACGGAGAAGATAACACTATCCTGGAGAATTTTCGGGACGAGATAAAAATTTCCCTTTCCACATTTATGAAGGAATATCCCCAGACTAAAATAGAACGGATAATTCTCACAGGAGCAGTTGCCATATTAGATAAACTTAAAGATTATTTAAGAAATGAATTCCCTATGGAAATAGAGATAAGGCTTCCCTTACAGAGAATAAAGATGGGAAGAGATGTTCTGGAGGAAAACTGGTTTGATCTGCACCGGGTCTCCCTCAATGCGGTTCTGGGACTGGGATTGGAGCGAGAAAATCTGGAAAGTTTAGACCTGCTTCCTTTCCAGGAGAAGAGAGAAAGGTTAGCCCGGAAGAATAAACTTCAGATGGTCTTCAGCGGTATACTTATTTTCTTAATTCTTTCCACCTTAATTGGCTTTCTTTATAAAAAATTTTATGAGAAAACTGCTCTCCTGCGTTACTTGAATAATGAGTTGAAAAAAATAAGTGCCCGAGCACAAGGATTGGAAGAAAAGAAGAGGAACTTAGAACTGGTGAGAGAACTCTTTTCTGACCGCAGTATCAGTTTAGATATTCTTACGGAATTGCACAAGATTGTCCCGGAAGAGATAGACCTGGTAAGTTTTGATTTTGAAGATGGCAAAGGTCTTACCTTGCGGGGAACATCTACTGAGATGGCGGCGGTTTTCAGGTTTATAGGAATCCTGGATAAAACTCCTTACTTTGCTAATTCTCAGGTAAAGTTTGTAAGAAAAAGGGTGGGTTCAGAAAATTTAACCGATTTTGAAATATTTTCTCCTTTAAAGAGCAGATGAAATTATTAAGTCAATTTTCTCGGAGGGAAAGAGTTCTCCTTTTCATTACCGTGGGGATAATTATCTTAGCCGGGTTGCTTAATTTTCTGGTTATTCCGGTGCGGAAGAAATGGCGCCGTTTAAATTCTCAGATAGTCAATTTGAAGACAAAACTTGGCCGTTATGCAAAAATCATAAGTTTAGAACAGGAGATTGAAGCCAGATACAATGTTTATGCGGATTATCTTAAAACCAAAGGTTCCCCTGAAGAGGCATTAGCCTCTGTGTTGCAGGAGATTGAAAAGTTTGCCCGTTCCTCAGGGGTTTTGCTTACTAATATTGTCCCTTCCACTCTGGAAGTAAAGGATTTTTATCAAAAGTTTGAAGTGCGTATGGAGATTGAAGCAGATATTTCTTCGTTGGGGCGTTTTCTCTTTGAACTCCAGAAATCCAAGTATCTTTTTAGAATAGTGCGTCTTAGTATTGCCACTAAATCCGGAAGTAAGGATACTCTGCGTTCTTCTCTGCAGTTGCTGAAAGTATTTATACCTTAGTTTAAAGATAAATAAAGATGCCCTTTTTTGATTATCGTTGTCTAAGATGTGGTAAGATAAATACTCTTTATAAAAAATCGGTGCGGGAAAAGGAGGGTTTTTTCTTGCGTATGTTAAAGTATCGCTGTGCTTTCTGTGGAAGTAGAAAAATAAGAAAGGTCTATGCTCCTTTTGCGGTTTCTAAGAAAGAATCTCCTCAGGAGATGCTTAATGAATTGAGCCGAATGGGACCCATAAATTTTGTCCCTGATTATCGTCCTAAAGGACCTCCCCCTGGGGGGTGTCCTTATGCGCCACCAGAAAAGAGAGATAATTCTCCCGTGGAGAAAAAATAAGAATGGGTTATTATAATTTTATAAGTTTTTTAGGCATCTTTTTTATTCTTTTTATTGCCTGGCTTTTTTCTCCTGAGCATAAGAGAATAAACTGGAGAGTAATTTTTTGGGGGATTTTTCTCCAGATTCTTTTTGCCTTCTCCATCTTTAGAATAAGTCAAGGGTTAATTTTGTTTAATTTTCTCAATGAAGCGGTGATTAAAATTTTTTCCTTTGCCCGGGAGGGAATCTATTTTCTTTTCGGTCCCCTGGCTATTTCTCCGGGGACAACCGGAGCAAGAGGAGAAAAATCTTTAGGTTTTATTTTAGCCATTCAGGCGTTGCCCACCATAATTTTCTTTTCTGCGCTCATGGCTTTACTCTACCATTGGAAAATAATGCCGAAAGTCATAAAACTCTTTGCAGTAGTCTTTACTAAACTTATGCGGGTAAGCGGAGCAGAGGCACTCTGCACTGCCAGTAATATCTTTGTGGGGATAGAATCGGTATTTACCATCAGACCTTATATAGAGAAAATGACTCTCTCTGAACTCTCTACCATTCTTACTGCGGGAATGGCCACTATTGCCTCTACCGTTTTAGGATTATATGTAAGTTTTTTACAGGATACATTTCCTACCATTGCGGGACATCTTATCTCCGCCTCTCTTTTAAGTGCACCCGCTACTTTAGTAATTTCTAAATTACTTTTGCCCGAGAAAGAAAAACCCCTTACTTTAGGAAAGGTTATAGAACCCGAGTATGAAAAAGCAAGTAACTGGATTGAGGCAATTATCAAGGGAGCAGAAGAGGGGGTGAAACTATGTGCAGGGATAATTGCCCTACTCTTAGCTTTTTTGGGACTGCTTAGTCTCTTTAACTGGGGAATAGAAGCATTGGGGATTTTTTT
>JAMWCG010000184.1 GCA_023818555.1 Candidatus Omnitrophota bacterium | reverse complement strand
AAAAAATTAAAGGGATTTTGCCTAATTTTGGTTTTATTCTTTCTATGGTAAAGTATGCCGATGATTTTCCTAACCCTGTGGTTATGCCTCCCATTTCTGTACCCCTGCCTTTTTCCGAATACCTTGCCCAGCAAAATTTAACCCAATTAAGGGTAGCAGAAAGTGAAAAAAGGCATCATGTTACCCATTTTTTTAACGGGGCTATTGATAAGCCTTTTGCTGGAGAGGAAATAGAAATCATCCCTTCCTATCCTCCTGATACAGATTTAGCGATACATTATGAGATGAAGGCAAAAGAAATCACGGATAAGACAATAGAAAAAATAAAAGCTAAGGCTTACGATTTTGTTTTAGTAAACTATGCCAATGCGGATATGGTAGGGCATACGGGTTCCATGGAGGCAGCGGTAAAAGCCGTGGAATTTGGAGATTCTCAATTAGGCAGATTGGTGGAGGAGGGCAGGAGAAATGGCTATACAGTGGTGATTACTTCTGACCATGGAAATGCTGAAAAAATGTTTGAGATAAAAGATGGAAAAAAAATAATACTTACGGAACACACTACCAGCCCCGTTCCTTTTATTATTGTGGGTGATGAGTATGTGAAGAATGTAAGATTAAGGGACGAGGGTGTCTTAGGAGATATTATCCCTACTGCTTATAGGCTTACCGGCAGGGACCCGCAAGATTATATTAACCAGATTAAAGCGCTAATAGAGTCAGGGGAGGAACACCCGGAAGCAATTCCGGGTAAAGTATTAGTTGAGAATCCTGAAGTAATTCCTCAAGGACAGAATAAAGGTAAAGTAATGGTTATCATCTTGGATGGTTGGGGATACAGAGAAGAAAAAGAAGGTAATGCCATTGCTGCAGCCCATAAACCAAATTTTGATTATTATTGGAATAATTATCCCCATACTCTGCTGAAGGCTGCGGAAGACTCTGTAGGTTTACCCCAGGGGATAATGGGGAATTCCGAAGTGGGACATATGAATATTGGGACAGCGAGAATTGTTCCGCAACAATTAAAAAGAATAAATCGGGCTATAGAGGATGGCAGTTTCTATAAAAATGCAGAACAGCTTAAAGCCTTCCAATATGCTAAAGAACATAATGTACCCTATCACCTGATTGGGTTGGTTTCTGATGGAGGGGTACATTCCCATATTGAGCATTTAAAAGCAAAGTTGAGATTAGCCAAAGAAGTGGGCGTGAAAGTTTATATCCATGTCCTTCTTGATGGCCGGGATACTCCTCCACGCAGTGCAGTAAAATATCTTACCCAGTTACAGAATTTTATTAAAGAAATTGGTGTGGATGCCCAGATTGTAGATGTGATTGGTCGAGCAATTGGTATGGATAGGGATAATAACTGGGACTTAGAATGGAAAACCTGGCAAACCTGGATTAGAGGAGATGTGGTAGAAGAACCTGGATTTGTAACCCGGGTAATGAGGCCTTAAACATTCTACTCTATGGCTCAAGAGAAAAGCCATTTTAGATAGATTTAAAAAATAAATAAAAGTTTTGAAAGGAGGGAAGAGAAATGAAGAAAGCTGTCTTTAAAGTAGTAGTGTTGGTAGTAGTATGTTTAGTGAGTTTTTCGGTAGCTAATGCTTCGGTGGCAAATAATTTTATTTTTAGAAGAATAAAATCATTGGAAGCACCTCGGATTCCTGCCCAGTTGGCTTTTAATTTGGCAGATTATGTTACCTTAACAGAATTGCCAGATAACGCCTTAAAAGGCAAGATAGTTTTTGTCCGTCCCGATTTTAATGAACCAACCAAAGATGGAAAACTCTTGGGTGATAATCGGATAAAGGCAGGACTTCCTGATATCCAATATTTAATCAGTAAAGGAGCAAAGGTAGTGATTGGTTTTCATTTTGGCCGTCCGGGTGGGAAAGTTGACCCTCTTTTAACTACTCTTCCCATTGCTAAACGCTTAGGAGAACTCTTGGGAAAGGAAGTAAAATTTGTAGATGCGGCTATTGGAGAAAAAGTAAAGTCAGCAGTTGCGGGTTTAAAAGAAGGAGATGTTTTGGTATTGGAGAATCTACGCTTTTATAAAGGAGAGCAGGAGGATGATGATTTAAATAGTTTCGCCCGTGATTTAGCGGTAAGTACAGGAGCAGAGGTTTATGTAAATATTGCTTCTGGAAATCTTAATTCTCAACATAAGAAGAATGCGAAGAAAGCGGAAGCCTCTATGGGACCAATCACCCATTTTATAAAAGGTCCACATGTGATTGGTAATTTGGTATTAAACGAATTGAAGACCCTGGAAGAATTTATGCAAGGTCCTGCGGTTTTAGGAGTTTTTGGAGGGATAAAAGTGGCAGATAAGATTGGTGCCCTTAAAAATTTATTAGAGAAAGGGAAATTTAAACAGCTTGCTTTTGGAGGAGGAATGGGAACTACTTTCTTAGCAGCCTTAGGTATAAATGTAGGTAAATCTGTCTATGATAGTGAAAATGTAGGAGTGGCAAAAGAAATTCTTACCCTCGCTGCCAAAAATGGTGTTGCGGTATATTTACCTTTAGATGTGGTTTTGGATGATGGTAAGGTATTAGAAGTATTTAATACTAGAGGACAAAAAATTGCTGACATTCCAGCAGAGAGAGCTATTAAAACCATTGGACCAAAAACCACGGCCCTCTACAAGGAATTGATTGCTAAGGAGAAGAATAGGTTGGCCAATGGAACGATGGGACAGAATGAAATTCCTGAGTT
>JAMWCG010000183.1 GCA_023818555.1 Candidatus Omnitrophota bacterium | reverse complement strand
TTAACAGAATCCCATAAATGCACGGAAAGCAAGCTTTCTTCTACAATTTTGGGAATATCTTTTTTATTTACTAAGTGGTGAATCTTCAGACCAAAGGCGATATTTTCGTATATAGACAAGGCAAATGGATTTGGCCTTTGAAAAACCATACCCACTTTCTTTCTTAAACTTAAAAGATCAAAACTATTCTCATAAATATTCTTCCCATCAATCAAAACTTCTCCCCTTAATTTCGTGTTTTCAGCCAAATCATTCATCCGGTTAAAACATCTTAAAAGTGTAGTCTTACCACAGCCTGATGGCCCAATGATGGCAGTAATCATTTTACTACGGATATCCAAATTTATATCCTTTAAAGCCTGGAAATCTCCATAATAGAAATTCAAATTCCTCACCATTATCTTTATGTTTGCGTCCATCTCTATTAAAAAATCTATGTAATCAGTTATTTATCCAAACCTTCCCATAATGTAATCTTCGGTCCGCTTATCCTTAGGGACAGTAAAGAGGGAAGAGGTTTTATCTACTTCAATGAGTTCCCCAGAAAGAAAAAAAGCTGTGCGGTCTCCCACCCTGGCTGCCTGTTTTACATTGTTGGTGACGAGTAAAATTGTATACTTCTTCTTCAATTCTTGCATCGCCTCTTCAATCTTTACTGTGGATAGAGGGTCTAATCCTGAACATGGCTCATCAAAGAGAATAACCTCAGGTTCGCAAGCAAGAGTTCGTGCAATACACAATCTCTGTTGTTGACCCCCGGATAATAGAAAGGCAGAATCATTGAGCCTATCTTTAACTTCATCCCAAAGAAATGCGGACCTCAGCGCTCTTTCCACTGTCTCTTGCAATTTGTTTTTATCTCTTAACCCGTATATTCTTGGTCCATAACAAACATTCTCAAAAATGGATAATGGTAAGGGAATGGGGAGAGCAAATACCATCCCAATCTGCCTCCTCAGCTTTTCCACAGGGATATCATAGATGCTTCGCTGATTAAAGTAAACTTCTCCTTTGAATTTAAAATTATCCTGCAAATCGTTTAAGCGATTAAGCATCCTTAAAAAAGTAGTCTTTCCACTGTTTGCTGGACCTATGATGGTGAGAATCTCATTTTCTCTTATCTCCAAATTTATATCTTTTAAAGCCTGAAGCTCTCCAAACCATACATTTAAATTTTTAACTTCGATTACCACTTCTTTCTCTTTCTAAACCGATAGCGAATGATTATTGCCACCAGGTTTATAGATAAGACTAAAATTAACAAAACCAGAGCAGTTCCATAACGCACCTTTTCTGGAATTCCTGGAATCTGGGTAGAAATTACATATAAATGGTAGGGTAGACACATTACCTGATCAAATATAGATTTTGGGAGATGGGGTAAATAAAAGGCAGCCACTGTAAAGAGAATGGGAGCAGTTTCACCTGCTGCTCGGCCAATCCCTAAGATAGTTCCAGTTAAGATTCCCGGAAGAGCATTGGGCAAAATTACCTTTCTTATCGTTTGCCATTTCGTTGCTCCTAAAGATAGACTTACCTCTCTAAATGTATAGGGAACTGTCTCTAAAGCTTCCCGCGTAGCAGTAATGATTATGGGTAGAATCACAATTCCCAAAGTCATTGCACCGGAGAGAATGGAGGTCCCAAATTTGAAGAAAACGACAAAGAAAGCAAAGCCAAAGAGACCATAGACAATGGAAGGGACACCAGCCAAATTCATAATGGCTAATTTTATTATTCGGGTTAAGAGATTATCTTTGGCATATTCACAAAGATAGATTGCAGAGAGTACTCCTATGGGTAAAGAAAATATTATGCTTCCGGTAACCAGGTACAGGGTCCCCACAATCGCAGGAAAAATCCCTCCTGCCCGCATCCCTTGTCGGGGCACATCGGTTAAAAATTCCCAGTTGAGCGCAGGAATCCCTCTTATTACAATCAAAATGATGATTAATCCTGTAGGAACAACCACAAGGAGGGTCATTAAAAAGAGAGTCAAGAAAGCAATCCTTTCTTTTACTCTGGGACTCATTTTATCTTCTCCCTATATAAGAAAAACTCCGCACTGAGATTTATAATGAAGGAGATAATAAAAAGGAATAATCCAATGGCAAAAAGGGAGAAATAATGTTCTGAACCAGAAACCACCTCGCCCATTTCCGCAGCAATGGTTGCGGTTAATGTCCTTACGGGTGAAAGGAGACTTTTAGGAATGAGGGGAGCATTTCCGGTAACCATCATCACCGCCATCGTCTCTCCAATCACTCTCCCAATTCCCAGCATAACCGAGGCTATTACTCCTGAAGAGGCAGCCGGTAGTACTACCCTGTAGATTGTCTGCCAACGTGTGGCTCCCATAGCCGTTGCTCCTTCTCTATAGGATTTAGGAACCGCATAGAAAGAATCTTCCGCAATGGAAATAATTGTGGGCATTGCCATAAAGGCAAGTAAGATGGAACCAGAAAGCGCATTCAGACCTGTGGGTAAATTAAAGAGATTCTTTATCCAGGGAACCAAGGTGACTGTACCGATGAAACCTAAAACAATAGAAGGAATTGCTGCTAAAACTTCAATCAAAGATTTCAAGACCTCTCTGAGCTTAGGAGAAGCAACCTCAGCGATGTATATAGCTGCCCCAATCCCAATGGGAATTGAGAATAAAGTTGCTCCCAGGGTTATCAAGAGAGAGCCCAAGATTAAAGGCAAGATTCCAAACTGAGGAGGCTCAGAGACA
>JAMWCG010000182.1 GCA_023818555.1 Candidatus Omnitrophota bacterium | reverse complement strand
AAAATAATCCTTTAATTAATTTTGATTCCATAGTCTGGGGGTTAATTTCTTTTACAGAAACTCCACCCCGGGTAACCATCGCCTCTTCCCAAGAGCGCGTTCCGATTACGGTGAGGCGGAAATTTTTTAACAATTCTATTAACCTCTCCCGTTCCAGACGGGATAACTGATTAATCTTTTTCTCACAAGGATGCATGAGAATTCGTAAGACTATGGGTATGAGCCTAACAGGTAACAATTCTTTTAGATAATTCTTAAATATTTTTCTCCCCATAGTCTTGACATCGCGAATTATTCTCTCTTGAAGTTGTTCCTTGTTTAAAGCCGGTTTTAAATCTATAGAGATAACTATCTCTTTGTGTTCCTCCAGCAAATCCACTATATCCCCACTCAAAGAGAGAATTATCGGACCGGATAAACCAAAATGGGTAAAAAGCATCTCTCCGAATTCAGAGACTATCGGCTTACCTCCTTCCATTACACTGGCACGGACATTTTTTAAACTCAATCCCTGAAGTTCTTTAACAAAATTCTCTCTGGTGATTAAAGGAACTAAAGCAGGGCTCAATTTAGTAACTCTATGCCCCAGTTCTCTGGCTATTTCATAGCCATCGCCGCTTGAACCTGTCCAGGCATAGGATTTCCCGCCGGTAGCAACAATTACTCTCTTCGCAGAGAAAACTTTTCCATTATACAATTTAACTCCTTGGACAGTTTTATCCTTAATTAAAACCTCTTTTACGCGCGAATTAAATAAAATTTTAACTCCATTTTCAATCAGGTAATCAGTTAAAATCTCCACTACCGAACTTGCTCGGTCAGTTTCTGGAAAAATCCTGCCTCCCCTTTCCACTTTTAGTTTAAGCCCCCGGTTCTCAAAAAACTCCTTTAAATCTTGATTAAAGAAACGGCTAAAGGCATTGCGTAGAAAATCTTTGGTCTTGCCAAAATGACTCAAAAATTCAGCGAGTTCCCCCGTATTAGTCAGATTGCACCTACCTTTACCACTGATGAGAAGTTTTCTGCCCAATCTATTTCCCTTTTCTAATAAAATTACCTTCGCCCCACATTCTCCTGCTCTACCCGCTGCCATCATCCCACTTGCTCCCCCACCCACGACAATAATTTCAAATATATATTTATCCATACTTACCCTTTACCACCCCTGGGGTGGAAGTTTTAAGTGGTTTTAAATAAAGGGGTTAAAATATTCTCCTGCAAAATCCAGACGGGTCATCTCATCAATCCCTTCCTGAACCCAACCGTTCTCTAAACCCAAATCAAATATAATTGCACAGGCTCTTTGATATTCTTTATGGGTAATGGAACGATTAATTAGGGGGACCTCCTTTGCCTTATAAAAAGGATAATATTGACTCATCAGACTTAAGTAACAGTAAGAAGATATCTCTTCTTTAATAAACTTTATAACTTTTTCTGTTCCTGCTAAATTATTTGGTAAAACGAGGTGACGAATAATCAATCCGCGTTCGGCAACACCATTTTCTAAAACCAAATTTCCCACCTGCCGATACATCTCTTTAATTGCCCTCTGATTTACCTGAACATAGTTCTTCATTTGAGAATATTTAAAAGCGACTTCATCATCCCCATAACGCATATCAGGTAAATAAATATCAATTATTCCCTCCAATAATTTTAAAATTTCTATCCTTTCGTATCCGCTGGTATTATAAACTAAAGGTAAATTTAATCCCTCTGCAATGGCTCTCTGCAAGGCTTCTAAGATTTGGGGCAGATAATGGGTAGGGGTAACTAAATTTATATTCTGACATCCCTTCTCCTGCAACTCTAACATAATCTGCGCTAATTCGGAAATACTGACCTCTTTGCCTTCTCCTAACTGGCTGAATCGCCAGTTTTGGCAATAAATACAGCGGTTAGAACAATGGCTAAAAAAGATTGTCCCCGAACCCCTCTCTCCTGAAATGGGTGGCTCTTCTCCAAAATGGACTTGATAACTAAATATCTTAGGTTTTATTCCCGCACCACAGAAACCAATCTCTCCTTCTAAACGATTTATTTTACACTCTCGCGGACATAAAACACAAGAATTAAGAATCTCTTTAAATAAATTTACTCGTTCCTTTAATTTGTTTTGTTTAAAATAAGTAAACATGTTAGCAAGTTTTGGAAAGTAGTTCCTTGGGGAAGATGTTATCCAGTCCTAAGATGAGGGCAGGGTCGAGTTGCTTCTTCAGATAAGCCATCTCCTTAATTGCTCCTTCTCCAAACATCATCTCTAAATATTTATGCTTGAGTTTACCAATCCCATGTTCTGCAGAAACCGTCCCTCCCATTTCTACTACCTTCTTTACCATTTCTGTATAAATATTTTTTGTCTTTATAAATTCTTCTTCATTTTTAGGCAAGATATTTATATGGAGATGGTTATCTCCAATGTGCCCAAAAATAACATATTCAAGTTTTGTTTCTTTAAGGAGCTTCTGGTAAAATCTGTAAGTAGAAAGAAACTTTTCCTCCGGGACCGCCAGATCCGTACCTATCTTAGGAAACCCATTTCTTTTAACCATCCTATTTACTAACTCCGGCAATGTATGCCGAAATTCCTGAAAAAACTCCTTCTCCTTATCGGTTTGAGAAAACCAAGAGTTTTCTAAGAGAATTCCTTTCTTATCTAAAAAATTCACCCATTCGTCTAAGACTGCGTTCTGATTTTCCGGGGTATATTCTTGCTCTACAAGTAAAGCGGTTTCTATATCCT
>JAMWCG010000181.1 GCA_023818555.1 Candidatus Omnitrophota bacterium | reverse complement strand
GGGCAGGAATTTGCCCATGGCTTTCCGCCCACTCGCAAAGGGGAGCGAGGTGGAAGGTATTTTTAGATAAGATAACGCTTTCCGACTTTTGGGGTGGTCACGATCTCTGTAAACAGTACAAACTAATCTTCTTAAAACTCAAAGATGAGATCTTAAACAAGAACTGGGGGTTAAAGCCAAAAGGGTAATTATTTTTTTACTTCAATTTCTACTTCTTTCTTCTCATTTAATTTCACTATGAGCTGGACGTTTGGAGGTACATTCTCGGAAGCAAGTTTAGCAGCAAGGGGGGTGACAACAAATCGTTCCACTGCTCTTTGCATTGGACGGGCTCCATATTCGGGATTATAACCATTTTCTATTAATAATTCAATCACTTCATCCTCTACTATCAAATTCCAACATTTTTCCTTTAATCCGTATCGGGTTTCAAGTCGGTTCAACTCTTTTTGGGCAATCTTTTTCACTCCTAATTTAGAAAGGGGTTTGAAATAGAGAATCTTATTTATTCGGTTGATAAATTCCGGGCGGAAATTCTCTCTTAATAATTCATCAATTTTCTTTTGAATATCTTCAACTTGCTTGGTAATATCAGGAGTAAAACCAAATGGCATCTTTTTATATAACTCAGAGCCGATATTGGAAGTCATAATAATTATGCTATTGGTTAGGTCGACTGTTTGTCCTTTTGGGTCAGTAATGCGCCCCTCACCAAATACTTGAAGGAAGACATCAAATATTTCTCCTTCCGCCTTTTCTATTTCATCAAACAGATAGACAGCAAAAGGATTGGCGAGAGCCGCGGAGATAATTAAACCAGGCTCGGACCGAAGACGACTACCAATCAATTTTTCGTAGCCAATGTATCCTTTATATTCCGACATATCAAAACGAATTAGTTTCTTTTGGGAACCAAAGATGTATTCGGCTAAGACCTTAGCCAATTCGGTCTTTCCAACGCCGGTGGGACCCATGAGAAGTATTACATCAACCGGACGCTCAGGGTCATTGAGTCCAGCCTTAAATTTTAGGATTGTATCGCCTATCGCTTCAATTACTAGGTCCTGGTCAAATATTCTCTCCTGAAAAAATTTGATAACCTCGTCTCTATTTATCTTTTTCTCCGGCAAAGCAATAAATTCCGCCAAACCGGTTCTTGTTGAGATATAAGAATAAACCTCAGAAGCGGTTAGAGAGGTTTGCTCCTTTGCTTTTGCCTGGGCAATTACTTCTCTTAACACTTCTAAGGCTTTACCTGGAAAAGCACGTTGGGGAAAGAATCGGTTAGTAATCTCTACTATTTGATTTATAAAATCATCACCAATATTAATTTTATAAAGGTTCTCCAAGAAAGGTTTAAGGTTATAGAGAATCTCTTTCGTCTCCTCCAAGGAAGTTTCCGGGATATCAATCTTTGTGAAGAGGTTAACAAAGGTAGGGTTCCGGCTAAGCATAAAATCATAGCCTTCCAAAGTCGTGGCACCAATTACTGTCAGTTCCTTCTTTTCTAAATATGGTTTGAGTAGGTTAGCGAGTGTCCTACCCGGCGCATCCAAAGTTCCACCAGCCTCAATTGCCAAATGGATATTATCAATAAAAAGGATAGCACCTTCCGATCTACAATTTTCAACAATTTTTTGTAATTTGCTCTCAAACTCGTGGCAATAAAAGCAGTCCACCTGAAATGCCATCGGCTGACATTCATAAATAGCCCTTACTCCGGAAAGGCATTCCCCTTTGGTAACGTCTAACTCGTTCTTCATTCGGCTCGCCATTTCGGAAACTAACCCTTCAACAATCGCATTTTTCCCCACACCGGGTTTCCCAACCAGCAATGGATTTTCTCCAATTCGGAGGGTATTTTCTACTCTCTTGATTAAGTCCATCCTTTTATAAATTGGTTCCCATTTCTTATTTAAGGCTAAAGAGACGAGGTCCCTTCCTAAGGTTTTTAAGTCGGCGGCTCTCGTTATTCGTTCCTCTGGGCTAATCTGGTCTCTTGAAGCCATTTTTAATTAAATTAATCCATCTCTTAATTTCTTCTTCTCTTACACCCTTTCCTTCTTAGCCATTTCCTCTGAGACATCCTTTTTCCTCAATTCTTTTCCTTCCTTAGTATAAAGCACTATATCATTATCGTCAAGAGAAAACCACTCTTCCAGCAAATTTCTGTTGAGACTCAGTTTCTTAATCACATAACCATCTTCTTTTCCTTTTGGTGTTTCATAGCCTAAGAGATGAACGGCGATGGACTTTTCTTCTTTTTCCCAATATTCCTTCACTACCTTTTTGTTAAGTAAATCTTCTTTAGTTTTATTGGATCGATAATGAATCTCTATTTTGTTTCCAACTCCAGGTTTATGAACGATCTTAACTTCATCAATTGCCGAATGTAAATCAAAATGCCCTTCTTGAACAGAGAGATAAAGGCAGTGGTCTTTTAACAATTCGTAATTCTCCATCTTGGGGTAAGGGGATAAACTAAGCAAGAAACTTTCTTGCATTTCTTTCGTTTCCTTTTCAATTCGGTGTCCTTTTTGAATTTCCTCCTTTACTCTTTCGTAGAATAGTTTTCGGAATGCTTCATCCTTTCCTCTTTCTATGGGCGTTGTGTAAATAATCCTATCAACTTCTCCTTTTAACCTTTGGAAGTGGAATTCAAGGTCTTTTTCAATAACCTCTTTTCTTGCCTCTTTTTCATTAACATCACCCACCCGATTTTTATTTATATCAAGACCATCAATAAATCTAAGGAGAATTGCTAAAGATAAAAGAAAGGTATCTTCTCTAATAAAA
>JAMWCG010000180.1 GCA_023818555.1 Candidatus Omnitrophota bacterium | reverse complement strand
TTAAAAATGCAGGAGCGAATGGGGAAAATCGTGCAGAAAGTGCTTTTTCAATGCTTAGGTTATCAGCAGGGGGAAAGAGTTCTTATTGTTACCGATGATGAATTGTTCAAAACTGCTCAGATTTTTTATAAAGAGATAAAAAAATCAGGGATAGAGGTTTCCTTAATCTCTTTCCCTCCCCGTTCAAGGCACGGAGAAGAACCCCCTCCGGAAGTAGGCTCTGCCTTAAGTGCTACCGATATTGCCTTCTTAATTACCTCCCGCTCTCTTTCCCATACTCAAGCAAGACAGCAGGCTTCTCAAAAATACGGGGTAAGAATCGCCTCTTTACCCGGGATAACTATGGAGGTCTTGCGCCGGAGTTTAGATGTAGATTATGTGCGCTTAAAAAAGGAGACCCAGAAAATAGTAGAGCGCTGGCGAGGAAAAGAAAAAATTTTAGTGAAAACAGAAAGAGGGAGCGAACTCATTTTCTCCATTAAAGGAAGAGTTCCCTTTGCAGATAATGGAGTATATATTAAAAAAGGTGCTTTTGGTAATCTTCCTGCGGGAGAGGTTTGTATTGCTCCCCGCGAGGGAACTGCAGAGGGTCTTTTGATTATTGATGCCAGTTTTGCGGGTATGGGTCGGCTCAAAAGACCCATAGAGTTAAGTATAAAGAATGGATATGTTACTAAAATTAGTGATGGGAGATTGCAAAAGATATTGGCTAATTTAGGAAAATCGGCATTAAATATTGCTGAATTTGGTATAGGTTTAAATCCTAAGGCACAGGTTACGGGAAATGTCTTGGAGGATGAAAAGGCAATCGGTACCGCCCATATAGCCTTAGGGAACAATCTCTCCTTTGGAGGGAAAGTAAACGCCAAATGCCATTTAGACGGTGTATTCTTTAAACCTTTGGTCTGGGTAGACGGCAAAAGATTAATTTAGAGGCTCAAAATGTATCCTCTAATCCATTTGGGGAATTTAACCTTAGAAACCTACTGGGTAGTCTTTATATTTATGCTTAGTTTCTGTTTCTTCCCTCTGCTCAAAGAAGCGAAGAGAAAGGGGATTGAGCGGAGTAAACTTATTTTTCTCATTCTTCCCGGTATCCCTTTCAGTTTTATAATTGCCCATCTCTATTACTGGATTTTCTATTATCCTAACATTCTCTTGGAAAAACCCCTCTTTACTTTTCTTTTCTGGAAAGGAGGTTTAGCATTTCATGGCGGAGTTTTAGGGGCAATCATCTGGGGCTTAATTTTTAGTAAAAAAAATAAAATAAGTTTCCTCAAACTGGCGGACCTCTTTGCTCCTTTCTTTGCCTTAGGAGAAGCGCTACAGAGGATTGGTTGTTTTTTAAATGGCTGTTGTTATGGGAAAGAAACCACGGTTCCCTGGGCGGTGGTCTTTACTCATCCCGAGGCAATTGCACCCAAGGATGTTCCCTTACATCCCACAGAAATCTATCTCAGTCTGGGTGCTTTTTTTATTTTTCTTTTCCTTTGGAGTAAGCGGAAGAAGATAATTTACGATGGTCAGGTTTTCTTCAATTATCTAATCCTCCATTCTTTCCTGCGCTCAATTGTAGAAAATTTCCGGGGGGATGCTTTGTACTGGGGAAAGACCGGTATAAAAACTGCGCATATTTTTTCCTGGTGGGTAATCATAATTTCCTTACTGATGAAGGGTTATCTGGAAGGAAAACATAAGGGAAAGAAATTATTGTGAAGAAGAGAGAATTGCCACACTGTGCTACATTCTAAAAGGCCCGAGATTTAATAACCAACTACACCCTCGCCCTCCGCCATTAATCTGCACATTGGCAGTGATATTGTTATTGTTATCCTGAGGTTGATTGTTATTAGTTGAGGTGTTATTATTTTGGGTACGAGAGCGGGAAGCAGAGGTAGAATTCGTCCTGGCAGTTTTCTTATTTGGAGACAATTTCTTTCCATTGCTGAGTGCGGAAAGAGCGTTAAGGGTCTTTACCTGCTCTGCGGAAGAACTATTTCTCCTATAAACTGAGGGATGCCTCCCCGGAGTGGAGAAAAAATTACCACTATAGGCAAGCACAAAAGAAAGGAAAGAAAAATAGAGCAATCCCGCCAATAGGACAAAAGATATTTTCTTCATTTCTATATTAAATATAGCATAAAATTGATATTTTGTCAAGATGACGGCGCCACCCGTCATTTTTTTAGGGCACAATGCCACGGGCGATTTTTAAGGCGCCGTTTTTTTCTATTTAGATTAACCTTTTTTTTGGAATTTTATTACAAATTTTTTAACCCCGGCGCCACCCGTCATTTTTATCAGGGCACAATGCCACGGGCGATTTTTAAGGCGCCTCGGGGTATTTTCAATTTTCTTAAATAAGCAAAACTTATGCCAAAAAAAGAAAAGAATAGAAAATAGAGAGTTTCCTTAATAACTTATTAATAAATATATATTTATGAAAAGAGAGGATTAATCCCTTCCTCCTTATCTTCGCCATAGAGAGAGGAGCAAAATGTTAATTTTATTTTTTAAGTTTCAGAAATAGGCAGAAGTTTAAGCATAATCTTTAGATATAACTATATAATATAAAATAAATTAAACACAAAAATTTTTTCAGAATAATTTGTAAAAAAAAATTCCCAACCCTGTAACTTTTATTTCTGCGCGCTTATTTTGAGAAGAAAGAATTTCTCTCCTGCTTTCCCACTGCGAGGCACCGATAAATTATATAATAGCATTTAAAAAATTTTTAATGTCTCTTGACAAAATTATAAAAGCGTGTTATAATTACAATGGAAATTCACCCCTAATCT
>JAMWCG010000179.1 GCA_023818555.1 Candidatus Omnitrophota bacterium | reverse complement strand
TTTGCTTCGCCAAAGAGGGTTTAATGGTTTTCTTTTTTAAATAACCCAATTCTTCCTCAATGGATTTCTTCTTCTCTCTTAACCTCTCCCATTCCTTTTTACTTACCAAACCAAGTTTATAACCAAATCCTCGCAAACGAATATCGGCGTTATCCTCTCTTAAAAGCAAACGGTATTCGCAACGGGAAGTAAACATCCGATAGGGCTCATTGGTCCCTTTGGTAACCAAATCATCAATCAATACTCCAATATATGCCTGGTCGCGACCTAAAGTAAAAGGTGCTTTCTCTTTTGCTCTTAAAGCTGCATTAATTCCGGCAATTATTCCTTGGGCTGCTGCTTCTTCGTAACCGGTAGTGCCATTGATTTGACCTGCCAAAAATAGATTTTTAATCATTTTGGTTTCTAACCAGGGATAAAGTTGAGTAGGGTCCACCATATCATGCTCAATCCCGTATCCCGGACGGGTAATCTCTACCTTCTCCAATCCCTCAATAGAACGAAGCATTTTAATCTGAATATCCAAGGGGAGACTGGTGGCTAAACCATTAGGGTAGTATTCAGGGGTATTTAATCCTTCAGGTTCAAGAAAGATTTGGTGTCTCTCCCTTTCAGGAAATTTTACTACCTTATCTTCAATGGAAGGGCAATACCTTACCCCGGTGGCTTTGATTATCCCCGTGTAGAGGGGAGAACGCTTCAATCCGGAACGAATTATCCTATGCGTTTTAGGATTGGTATAAGTAATGTAGCAGGGAACCTGAGGTTGAGACAACTTTTGCGTAGAGAAAGAAAAGAAGGGGGGTGGATTATCTCCGTATTGAGGCTTTAATTTTCTAAAATCTATGGTTCTTCCATCCAGGCGGGGACAGGTTCCGGTTTTAAAACGCGCCATTCTAAAACCAAGTTCTTTGAGCTCTTCCGCCAAACCAATGGCAGGGAAATCACCCAATCTTCCCGCAGGATAATGAACGAGTCCAATGTGAATTAATCCATGCAAAAATGTCCCGGGAGCAACCACTACACAGGAAGAAAAGAATCTCTCTCCTGTGGAGGTCTCTATTCCATAAATTATTTTATTCTTGATCAATAATTTTTCCACAATTGCTTGTCTTAAAAATAAATTCTTTTCTTGTTCTAAAACCCTCTTCATATAAGCACGATAGAGTGCTCTATCCACCTGCGCCCGGGTAGAGTGCACGGCCGGCCCCTTAGAGCGATTGAGAAGACGAAACTGGATTCCGCAGAAATCCGCAGCCCGGCCCATTTCTCCTCCTAAGGCATCAATTTCCTTTACCAATTGACCTTTCCCCACTCCTCCGATAGCCGGATTACAAGACATCTGGGCAATATTATCTAAGTTCATCGTAACCAATAAAGTCTTACAACCCATACGAGAAGAAGCCAAAGCAGACTCAATCCCGGCATGTCCTGCGCCAATGACAATGACAGCAAACTTATCCATCTTAAGAAAAATAAAAATGCCCACTTTCGGGGGCAGAAAAAATCAGAAATTTAACCCTTTCTCTATTTCCTACTCATCCTTTCTGCTGGCTACTTTATTTTTACAATGCTACTATTGCCAACCCCGCTTTATTGGCTTCTTCTATTGCTATTGCCCGGTCAATAAAAATTACCTCCCCTGCTTCAATCGCCAAAACTCTGGCTTTGACCTCGCGTAATACCTTAATTGTCTCCTGTCCGATTACCGGAAGGTCAAATCTTTTATCCTGGGCAAAGCGGGAAACTTTTATTACCACCGTCCCTTCTCCTCCCAGAGAAGCTCCCCTTCTAATAGTTTCATCAGTTCCCTCCATTGCTTCTACTGCTAAGACTACTTTGTTTTTCACCACTACCGTCATCCCAATATCTAAACGGGCAATCTCTTTGGCAATATCCCAGCCAAACTTTATATCCTCCCATTCTCCAGAATTGGGAAGACGTTCCGTCAAACCACCTTTCCCTGGGAGAAGGTCTTCCAGAAAGAGCGTGGCATCCAATAATTCTATGCCTTCGTTTTTCAACTGCTGAGCAAAGGCATTCAAGATTGACATATCCCTTTTGTCCTTTAAAGAATTTAAAATTTCTAAGACTGTGCGGTCAAGATGTAAATCATTTCTAAAAAGAAGGGTCTTACTAATTCCCCCCGCCATAATTGCCTCTTTAATCCCTGCGCGTTTCAATAATCCTATCAATTTATCCCATTCTCCAATATCTAACCAGTAAACCTCACTAACATAGTTGGCAAGTTCGGGGAGAGTCTCTCCCTTTATCCCCACCGCAAAGACCGAGACCCCCTGTTTTTTCGCCGCTTCCGCCAGGAGAAGGGGATAGCGGGACCGCCCGGCAATTAAACCAATCTTTTTGGACATTGGAACCACTCCCCAATCCTATCGGCAGACTCCCCTTTGCGAGGTGCGTACAAAATCTATAAGATGTTTTATCTCCGCATAAAGGGGCAGTTTTTTTTCTATTTCTTCTAAGGCATGGGAGAAGGAGAGACCGGATTGAAAAAGAATTTTTGTTGCGGTTTTTAAAGCATTCCTCACTTCTAATTTTATTCCTGCCCTTCTCAAACCAACTGTATTCAATCCATAAAACTTGGCCGGATGTCCATCACAGGTAGAGTAAGGAGGAATATCCTGAATCACCTTTGAACAACCTCCAATAATGGAAAGGGTTCCCACCCGCACAAACTGGTGAATAGCCACCATACCTCCAATCACCGCCCTGTCTTCAATCGTCACATGGCCCGCCAGGGTTCCCACATTGGCGATAATAATTCCATTTCCCAAGCGACAATCA
>JAMWCG010000178.1 GCA_023818555.1 Candidatus Omnitrophota bacterium | reverse complement strand
CAAAAATTTTTTTATAAAATTAAAAAAATAAAAATATAAAAATAAATTTTTTTATTATTTTTTAATTGTAGAGTATAAAAAAAATTATAAAATAAAAGAATAATAAAAAAATAAAATCTATTATAAAATTTGTAAATAAGTTTAAAGAGATCATCGGAAACATAGAAGGATTTTATAAAAAGAGAGTGAAAAAATCTTGGCGGATGCGTACCGAAGAGGGAATAATCTTAGGAGAGGAGGTCTTTCCACTTAAAAGAATAGGTATCTATATCCCTGGAGGGACCGCACCTTTGATTTCTACAGTTTATATGACGGTTATTCCTGCCAGAATTGCCGGAGTGGAGGAAATAGTTTTAGCCACTCCTCCCGGTAAGGATGGTTTTATTAATCCTTACATCTTAGTGGTGGCAAGCTTGCTGAAGATAAAGGAGATTTATAAGATAGGAGGGGCACAGGCAATCGCTGCCCTTGCCTTTGGCACAAAGACTATCAGACGGGTGGATAAAATCTTTGGTCCGGGTAATCTCTATGTTACCGAAGCAAAACGGCAAGTCTTTGGCTATGTGGGTATTGAAATGCTGGCAGGACCTTCTGAGGTGGTGATTATTGCTAATCGATTCAGTAATCCCCTCTATGTGGTGGCGGATTTGAAAGCCCAGGCTGAACACGCTGGAGGTTTATCCTTTCTTATCACTACCTCTAAGAGTCTGGCAAAAGTGGTGAAGAAAGAGGTGGAGAGTGGATATTTAGTGCTGGTGAATAATCTGGATGAAGCAATAGAGTTGGTTAATCAGATTGCCCCTGAGCATCTGGAGATTCTCGTGCAGAATCCACGCCGCATAATCAAAAGGATTCGTAACGCCGGTTGTATCTTCGTGGGGCCCTATACTCCAGTAGCAGTGGGTGATTATGTGGCAGGACCAAGTCATGTTTTACCCACCGGAGGAAGAGCACGATTTTTTTCTGCCTTGGGGGTAGATGATTTTATGAAAAGAAATCATCTGATTATCTATTCCCGCAAGGCTCTGGAGAAAGTAAAAGGGCTGGTAGAAACTATGGGAGGTATTGAAGAGATGGAAAAGCACATTGATTCATTAAGGGTACGGTTTGGATAAAAAGGAGAAAAGATGAAACGGAAAGCCTATTTAAGAAGAAAAACCAAGGAAACCGATATTTCCCTGACTCTAAATATAGACGGCACAGGTAAGTATAAGATAGATACCGGGATTGGCTTCTTAGACCATATGCTGGAATTGTTTTCTTTCCACGGATTTTTTGATTTGGAAGTGAAGGCAAAAGGAGACCTGAAGGTAGATATTCACCACACTAATGAGGACTTGGGGATAGCTCTGGCAGAGGCATTCAAGAAAGCATTGGGCAATAAGCAAGGGATAAAACGCTTTGGTTCTGCTTTTATTCCCATGGATGAAACCCTGGTGCAGGTGGTCTTAGATATTTCAGGAAGGCCTAACCTTACGCTTACAGGCTATGCCTTAGAAACCGCCAGAGGGAAGAAAAATGTTATCTATAGTCTCTCTACGGCAAAACAATTTTTGCGTGCTTTTACAAATACATTGGGACTTAATCTGCATATCCAGATTCTCTACGGAGAAGACACGCATCATATCATAGAAGCAATCTTTAAAGGACTGGCTAAAGCCCTGGATGAAGCCACCCAGATAGAGAAGCGCTCCCGGGGAGTCCCCTCTACAAAAGGAAAAATATAAAATCCGTTATGGTGTTATTTGAGTGGTTGCCTTAATTAAGATGAAGAGAGATGTTAATTATTCCTGCGCTTGACTTAAAAGACGGTAAGTTAGTGAGGCTTGAACAGGGAAATTTTGCGAAAGTTACCGTTTATTCTGAAAATCCCTTGGAAATAGCCATTCGCTGGGAAAGCGAGGGAGCAGAACTTCTGCATATCGTTGATTTGGACGGTGCTTTTGAAGGAATTCCTAAGAATTTAGATTTGCTTAAAAAAATAGTGAAAAGTATAAAAATCCCTGTACAGGCAGGAGGAGGAATTAGAACTGCAGAGAAGATTAAAGAGCTCCTCAATGCAGGGGTAAAGAGAGTAGTTATAGGAACAAAAGCGTGTGAGGAGATAACTTGGTTAAAAGAGGTATTAAGAGATTTCTCTGGAAGAGTGGTGGTAAGTCTGGATGTAAAAGAAGATTTTTTAGCCACAGAGGGTTGGATAAAGAAAACATCCCTTAAACCTCAAAGATTGGTCAAAGAATTAACCCGTTTAGGAGTGGATACATTTATTTTTACCGATATAGAAAGAGATGGAACTTTAAAGGGCTTAAGAGTCGATTATCTTGCCCATTTTTTAGCCCAAACAAAAATCAAAATTATGGTGGCAGGAGGAGTGAGAAGTCTGGAGGACATTAAGGTTTTAAAATCTCTTTCTCCTCAGGGAGTGGTGGGAGTGATTGTAGGGAAGGCACTTTATGAAAAAAGATTTACTCTAAAGGAGGCGATGGAGATTGCTAAATAAAAATTCAAAATTAAAGTTTGATGAGAAAGGACTAATTCCTGCAGTTATTCAGGATTATAAGACAGGAGAGGTTTTGATGGTGGCTTATATGAATAAGCGCGCTTTAAAAAAAACCCTGCAGTCAGGGAAGACCCATTTCTGGAGTCGTTCCCGGAAAAAACTCTGGCTTAAGGGAGAAACCTCGGGTAATTTCCAAATTGTAAAGAAAATATTCTACGATTGTGATGGGGATTGTTTATTAGTTAAAGTAAGGCAGGTGGGAGGGACTGCCTGTCATACAGGAAACCGCTCCTGTTTCTACAGAGTATTAAATATCAAGAATCAAATA
>JAMWCG010000177.1 GCA_023818555.1 Candidatus Omnitrophota bacterium | reverse complement strand
AGATTTCTTTTCCAAGAAGAGAATAGCCTCAACACTTCTATAGGCTGAGTAAGGACCAAAGGCTTCCTTACCTTCTGCTTCTCGCAGTTGCTCAATGGTGTCAAGCGTGGAGCTACTCTCGGCGTTAACAACTCTTGCGTAAAAACTTATTTCCCCTGAGCCTATTCGCACAATTTGCCCAAAAGAAAGGTTTACTCCTTTTTTGAGAAAGAAAGATACGGAGTCTCCCTTCGTTCCACAAACAGGACAGGTATTGGGGGCTTCTCGCTCTGCAGTAAATCCACAAACAGGGCATACATAGTAAGGGAAATTCTCTTGGACTTTCCCAAGATTATTTAAGAGTGTTTGGTAAAGATTGGCATGAATCTTTTCCACCTCGTTAGCATAATTAAAAGTCCTTTCTGCTTCTTTATTTCCCTCTTTTCTGGCTATCTCAATCATTTCAGGATACATATTTTTGAACTCATGAGTCTCTCCGGCAATGGCTTCTTCAAGATTTTCTTTCGTACTTCGAATCCCTTTGAGTACCCGTAGATGATTGTGGGCATGAATGGTTTCAGCCTCTGCCGCTGCCCTAAAAAGGCGTGCAACCTGAGGAAATCCTTCCTCTTCAGCTTTAGCTGCAAAAGCTAAATATTTGCGGTTTGCTTGGGACTCTCCTGCAAATGCCTCTTTTAAAAATTGTTCTGTTTTAGACATACTTATCTACCTCCCTCTTTGATTATTTCTTTATTTTGCAATCAGGACATATCCCAAAAAATTCTACATGGCTACTGTTTATTTGAAATCCTTCCTCTTCAAGCTTCGAAATAGGGATAGGGATTTCATGATATATATCAAAAATTTTATTGCATTTCTCACATAAAAGATGGTGATGGGGTTTGAGATTAGGATCAAAACGCTTCTTTTTGGGATCGATATTAAGTTCCAACAGCTGACCTTTCTTTTTCAAGTGCTCCAATGTATTGTAAACTGTAGCAAAAGACATTGTAGGAAATTTCTTTTTTAATGCTTTGAAGATTCTTTCTGCTGAAGGATGTTCCTGGTTCCCATCCAAATACTTCAGAATTGCTATCCTTTGAGGAGTCAGCTTTAATCCTAATGTCTTAAACTTATCCAATTATACTACCCTCTTTTTAAATTTATTATCATTTTAGAATAATTATTGTCAAGTAATTTTTATGAGATCTCTGAAAAACTAAAATCATCTACGAGGTGTAAACGGATCTTTCCCAATACACCTCCGTAGGTGGATACAGACATAAAACAGAATAGGAAGCAAAGTAAAATTATTTTTCAATTTCTGCCTTAACCTTCTCTTAACCCAAAAAGGCTTTTTCAGAGATCTCATCTTTTATGGTTGACAAAAATATTGTAAAAAATTATCAAGAAAATAGGTCCTTGATAGGCTGGATTCATAATCTATGAACGAAGATAATTTAAATCAAATAAAAGTCGTTGATTCTCATGCTCATCTCGACGAGTTAAAAGACCTCACGGATGTTTTAATTAAAGCTAAAGAATCAGGGGTTATTGGAATTGTTGCTGTAGGAACAGGGATAGAATCAAACAAAAAAATGATTCAAATTGCCAAAGAGAATCCTAAATTTGTTTATCCTGCTATTGGATATCACCCTTGGGAAATAAAAGAGGAAGAGATAGAAACAAATCTTTCTTGGATAAAAGAGAATATCCATGATGCAATTGCATTGGGAGAGATTGGGCTTGATTATAAAATTAAGTTAAAAAAGGAAATCCAAATTTATGTATTTGAAAGACTTTTGGAAGTTGCTTGCGAATTTGACAAACCCGTAATTCTTCACTGTCGATTTTCTCATCAAAAGGTTTTTGAGATTGTAAAAATGAAGGGTATAAATAGAGTGCTTTTTCATTGGTATAGTGGACCTCTAAATCTTTTAGACCAAATCATAGAGGCAGGATATTTTATCTCTGCAACACCTGCCCTGGCATACAGTCTTCCCCATCAAGAAGCAATTAAAAGGACACCTATAGAGAAGATCCTTCTTGAAACAGATTCTCCTGTTTCTTATCAGGGTAAAGAAGCTTCTCCCAAGGATGTACTTATTACCCTTTCATATGTGTCCCGACTTAAGGGCTTAGATATCTTTTCTGTTTCAAAAAGGACAACTGCCAATGCTTCTCAGTTTTTTAACATAAATTTTTAGTTAAAAAGCCTTCACCTCGTAGGCGGGTAATCCTTCCACCAACTTGAACTTACCATTGATCTTCAAAAACAAAAATCATATAATTTTTTAGGTCTTAATGTGTTTTCTTTGTCGTTTTGAACAAACTGATAAATCTTGGAAAAAAGATGGAGGAGTATTTGATGGCAAATGATATTATTGCTAAAATTAACCTCTCAAAAGAAGATATCATCCATCTTTATTCTGGAGGAGTGTTATCTGTAAAGATTAAAGGCAAAGAGGGAAATGCCTCATTAGAGATATACTGTGATGAAATTCCAGAAAAGAGAAGCACTAGGATTCGCTTCAAAAATATAGATGCTGAATAATTGACAAATCTCCCCCTCACCCTAATTAAAAACTCGCATTAGCGCATAGGGCATAGTGCATAGCGGATTAAATCTTTTACCCCTCACCCTGACCCTCTCCCCCAACTGGGCGAGGGAAAAAAATGGAATTCCCTCTCCCCCAACTGGGCGAGGTAATGAGAGAAGAACCTCTCTTCCAACTGGGAGAGGGAATGAGATGGAAACTCTCTCCCCATCATTGTTTTCCCCTCCTTTCTAAGGAGGGGTCAGGGGAGATTATCTTTAATCCCTCCCCACCTCCCTTTAGAAAAGGGAGGAG
>JAMWCG010000176.1 GCA_023818555.1 Candidatus Omnitrophota bacterium | reverse complement strand
AATTTAGTTTCGTGGTGAAATTACTTTAGGCTAAACAAGTTGATTTGAAAGATTTATTTTTAGAAAAGGAGTGATTTAAAATGAGAAAAGGATTTACTTTGGTAGAATTGATGTTGGTGGTAATTATTTTAGGTATTTTGGTAGGGATGGTGGTTCCGCGCTTGGTGGGCCGTTCTGAGGAGGCAAGAATTGCGGCTGCCAAGGCAGATATTAATGGAAGTATTGCTACTGCTTTAGACCTTTATGAGATGGACATGGGAAGTTATCCGGATAACCTGAATGAACTCTGTAAGGAACCTACAGACACCAAAAAACAAAAGCGCTGGAAAGGTCCCTATCTTAAGAAATGCACCTCCAGCGAAGAAGGATTTACTATCCTTGACCCCTGGGGCAACCCCTATCAATATGAGCCCCCGAGTGGAGAAGCAAAGAGGGAAATCTATCATCTCTGGTCCTGGGGACCAAATCAGACTGATGAGCAGGGAGAAGGAGACGATATTACCAATTGGAAAGAAGAATCTAAAGAGAAATAAAAATGAAAAAGAGATGCTCTTTAGGTTTTACCTTCGTAGAATTATTTTTAGTGCTTATTCTTATAGCGGTAATTATTTTGCTTTCCCTCCCTCGCTTTCGTCCCACTTTTCAATCCCTTGAGTTACTAAATCTCTCTAAAAAATTATCCAGTCTCATGCGCTATGCCCAGAGTAGAGCCATTGCAGAAGGAAAACCTCTTTATCTTTTTTACCGAAAAGAAAAAAATACATTTATGCTCACTGAGGACCCCCCGGAGGAAAAAGAGAGGAAAGTCTTGGAGCAGAGATTTCTTTTATCTTTACCCGAAAATGTAAAAGTGGAAACAAAAGATTTTATCTTTTATCCGGAGGGGAGGATTGATATTGTTAAAACCAAAGAGGAAGATAAAGCAGAGATTGTGCTTTCAAATGAAATCACAAGATTTAAAATTACCGCACAGGGAGCAATGGGGAAAATAGAGATAGAAGAAATATATGATTAGAAAAGGGTATATCCTAATAGAGACCCTTATCAGTGTTGTTATTCTTTCTGTGGGTTTGACTTTGGTGATGAATGCCTTGGGTTCAGAAATCCATGCCTTACGCATTTCCAAGAATTATACCCATGCCAGTATCCTTCTGGAAGAAAAACTGGCAGAGATAGAAAAAGAAGGAGGGATAGACCTGATAAACAGATGGAAGGAAGGAGAAAATACAGGTGATTTTAAGGACGAATATGCTAATTTTCATTGGAAAATATTTATCCAGCGATTGCAGGATAAGAAAGGTAAATCCACAAACTTAATGGAGGTAACTGTAACCATCTGGTGGGATGAACTTGGAATTAAACGGGAGTTATTTACCACGCTCTATCTTCCCATCATTTCCCAATGATGAAAAAAAGTCTTACTCTGGTAGAATTACTCTTAGCCATAAGTATCTTCAGTGTGGTGGCAGTGATGCTTTATTCCGTTTTTAATATGGGGATTACTGCCTGGAGGAAGATGGAAGCGGTTTTAGAACGGTATCAGGAATTGAGGCTTTTGCTGGATAGAATGGCATTAGAATTGCACAATGCACTGGATTTGGATATCAAAGATTTTTTCAAAGATTTTCTTCCTCCAGAAACAGTGGTTTCTGACTTTCAGGGGGAATTGGGGAAGCTGGTCTTTTATACGCTCAAAAATGGGGAAATAAGAAGTATTCTTTATAAGGTAGAAGAGGATAAAGAAAAAAAAGAAGGCTTAGCCCTGTCCGTGTTTACGCTTAAGCGCAGTGAGAGAAAATTTAGTCCTGTTCCTTTTAAAGATGGAGAATTTCAAGAGGAAGCTGTATTTAGTCTGATAAAAGAGTTAAAGTTTTTTTATTTAGAGAGAAAGGATGAAGGGGGAGTGCTTAAGGAAACCTGGCAGGAAAACTGGGGGAAAGAGGATAAAGAGAAAGATTTTTTACCTGCACAGGTTAAGATAAGCATTGTTTTCTATGTTCCCGTTTATCTACCCGTGGGCAGAAGGATTGATTATCAGGAAATCAGTATAGAAAAATATGTGGACATTATTACCAGTCCAAGAAAATTATTATAAAAAGCAAGGAACCATTCTCATAAGTGCTTTCTGGATTCTCACCATTCTTCTGCTCGTGGTTTTAGCTTTTGCCTGGAGGATTTCTCTGGAATTGAAAATTTCCCGTTTTTTTACTTCCCGGGTGAGAGTAACCTCTGCCGCCCGAGCAGGATTATACTGGGCAATGGAGGTGAAGGAGAATAAAGATACAACCCCCTATGATAGTTTAAAGGATACCTGGATAAATAATGAGGAGATTTTTGGAGATATTTTGAAAAGCAGGGAAAAGGAAGAGGCAGAGGCAGAAGTGAATATAAAATATGTACATCATCTTAATGAAAAAAATGAACCGGAGTACTATTACGGCTTGATTGATGAGGAGAGAAAGATTAATTTGAATTTGGGCTTAACGATAAATATAACTATAAACATAAATGGACAGGAGATGAAAATAAATATAAATAGTTTTCAGATTTTAGAAAAATTGAAGCTCAATTTTTCTGCGCAGCCTTTCTCATAATAAGCTTTATAGCGGCAACGGTCAGCCTCTTCAGTGTTGACGCATTAGGGGGGCTATCCGCTTACGGAGCTGCAGCTTTTTACTGCTTGTTTGGCTTTTCTTTCCTGTCCCTAGCCTATGAAGAAACGAAAACAAGGGCGGGGCGACGATGGTATTTAGCTGCTCTGCCATCCACCCTATTCATAATTCTTTATGCTTTTTACAGCAGGAGCCCCATCTGGTTTCCATACTTACTTAA
>JAMWCG010000175.1 GCA_023818555.1 Candidatus Omnitrophota bacterium | reverse complement strand
ATTGTTCCGGCAATCATTGTCCCGTGGCCAAGAATATCTTCAGGAAGAGGGTCGTTATCTACATAGTCATAACTGGTTTCTAAGTCAAGATTATCCTTTAAATCAGGATGGTTTAAGTCTATTCCCGTGTCCAAGACCGCCACTTTTACACCTTCTCCTTGAGAGATTCCCCAGGCCTGGGTGGCTTCAATCTTTATAAGATGCCACTCGTAGTCAAGACCTGGGTCAGGATTTTCCGGAAAAGCGGTAAGTCTCAGCGGATAAAGGGTATTGGGGACCGCATAAATAACTTCTTTTTCCTCAGAAAGCAGGTCTGCAGTTTTCTCTTCCTCACCTTTTTCCACCTCTAAAAGATAACCACCTTCATTGGTCATTACTATTAACTCTCCTGAAATGTAAGGAAATTTAAAATAATCCCGCGTTTCAGAAGCAGTTAATTTTTGTCTTCCTTGGGAGAAAATTTCCGGTTTTAATTCCGCCACTTTGGTCAATTTTTCTACCTTAATTCCTTCCTCCTCCAGGCGTTGAACAAATTCCGGTTCTTGGGAAGTAATCCTGGTAACAACTTTAGGAGAAGGACTAAGGAAATTTTTCTGCAGAACAAATTCTTTCCTCTCCGCCTCTTTCTCTACAAAACTTAAAGGAGCTTCTTCCTTTTTTGCAGTAGGCCCTTCAAGGTTTATTTCTTGCCTTAAAGGAAGCACGCTGGGTTTATGGGTTAAGAAAATCAGTTTTAAGCAAACTGCAAGAAAAATTCCCATCACCCCCAATCCCAAAACTATTAGCAGACGATTACTGACACTTCCTCTTTTTTTGCTTCTAAGGTTTTTCATTTTAATCGCCCCCTTTAATTATTAATTAATCTCTTCCCTTATATATACTTTCCGATTAAAATTAAAACATTTATCTTGTTTCTTTAAAGAAAAGTCAAGGGTATAAGTTCCTTCATTCTCCACTTCAATTTCTTTAGTTTCTTTATAACATTTTCCTTGACCAATTTTCTGAACACTAATCTGAAAAGTTTTTTTAGACTCTCCTTTCCAGGTTAATTTTAATTCATAATTTCCTTGTGCATCTGTGCGGGTAGAATTTCGAGAAAAACCAAGATCTTGATAATCATCTGGCTCTAACAAAAATCTATCAAATAGAAAAGTAGAAACGATTGCATCTACAATTGGCTCACCGGTTTCTGCATCAGTTATTTTCCCTTTAACTATAGCCGAATATTCAATATAGGGTGGTTGAACCAGAGAGATTACTTTAATCACTGTGTTGGCAGTAGCGGTTGCTCCGTCGTTATCCTTTACCTGCAACTGAACATGGTAATTTCCTTCTTTTCCATAAGTATGTTGAATGGCACAGGAGGCATTGCTGAAACTGCCATCTCCGAAATTCCAGAGACATTCTTTAATCTCGCCATCTGGGTCATAGGAATTTTCTCCGGAGAAATCTACTTTAAGCGGTGCTTTACCGGAAGTAGGATTTGCTTTAATTACTGCTACCGGGGGTTGATTATCCGGCCGCGGAGTGGGCGTAGGTTCAGGAGTGGACTCCGGAGTAGGTGTGGGTAAAGGTATTCTTTCTAAGACAAAATTTACTTCTATCTCCCCCTCCGGCTTTACATCTTCCAGCCAAGCACTCTGAGCACGATATCCTTCTTTGCTTGCCCGCACCTCTAAGTCATTAGAAATTTCAGGAAGACAAACCTCTTTTTCTCCGTCACAGACAGGAACGCTTAAACGATAATTACCTCCTTCATCTGTATAAGTAAAATAGCGGCTTCCTGTTTGTTTTTTAAAATACTCAAATCTATCTAATTTTTGAGGAAAGGCTTCAATGAGAACTTTTTCAATCCCCTTCTCCGGATGTGCATACTCAGTTACCTTCCCTTTAATTACCACCTCTTCTCCGGAAGCAAAGCCACTTAATAAAATCCAGAAGAAAGTAAGCAATAAAATTCCCCCCATTTTCTTTAATCTCTTTTCTCTTTTTTCTCCCCACCTTTTCATTTTCTTCACCCCCCTTTTTCTTTCCCCTCCGGCCCCGAAGGGCCGGGGGGGAGAATATTTAAGGCTCAAAGAGCTGTCTTTCTTTTCCTTTCTTTTCTTCTCCCCACCTTCTCATCTTGCTCCCTCCTTTCTTTGAGCCTCAACTGAAAAATAAGCAAAATCTATGCCAAAATGGAAAAAAAGAAGAAAATAGAAAGAACCTTGCACACAAGTATTTTAAAAATAATACATACCTAATTAACTAATCTAAAAAAATCATGATAAAAAACTTAACAAACCCAAAATACTAAAAATAAAACATCACCTTAAATAAAAAAAAAAATTCGAAGTAGCGATCACCACCACACCATTCCTCAAAAAACTCTCCCTATCAGGAGATTGATATTCTTTCTGTTTGTGCTAATTTGATAAATAACTGCCTAAAAAGAATAATCCAAAATAGGCAGCATGTTTTTCTTTTGCTTGATTTTAAAGGAGAAATTCCTGGCACAAAGATTGTTTAAAAATTTATTGACAGGGAGAAATATCCCTGTATACTTCAAAAAGGGTAAGGGGAAAAAGATTTTTAATTTTAGATAGCACAATTTAGGAGGTTTTTGATGGCAAGGTGCCTGAGATTTAGAGGGATTGCAGTTTTTATTGCTGTTTTGACAATATTTGCACTCTTTGGCTGTGGTGGTGGCGGTGGTGGAGGCGCCCAGCCTGCGCCTGCACCGACACATATATACGGTATATCTGCCCGTGGCGGGGTGGGCAATGCCGTCTCAGGCGGAAATGGCGGAGAGATGGAGATTTCAAATGCCGACCCTGAGGGCATTACGATTTTAGAGACAGGCTCTGTGGATACATCATTTA
>JAMWCG010000174.1 GCA_023818555.1 Candidatus Omnitrophota bacterium | reverse complement strand
TCCCCCCAAACATTATCCCGGAAAGAACCACCCCTTGTGGCTCATCCAAAGCAGGGTCGCAATTGGGCAGGGCTTTAAGGGAAACAGTATATCTGGCATTCTTATGGGAAGGGAGAATCTTTTCTCCCTTTTCATCGGTCTTCCCCTCATACCAGTAACCAGCATAGTTTATCCCCTCCTTAGGAAGTTGTTTACCCATTCCCAGCCACCATGGCTTGCCATCTTTTATTAAAACATTACTAAAAATAACCTCACCGGGAGAATTCAGTATTTCGTAAATTAGAGGGTCATCCTTGGGATTTACATCCCGAATGATACCAAAAATCCCTTTTTCTACATTTACTGCCCGGCATTCCCCATTTATTTCCCGCACATAAGCAAGGTCGTCCGCCAAAATTGTTTCTCCCGGAAGCATCGCGGTGGAAGTCTTCCCACAGGCGGAAGGAAAAGCTCCGGCAAAATAAGTCTTTCTCTTACCCGGGCCATGAACTCCGGTGACCATAAAATGTTCTGCCAGCCACCCTTCTCGATGTGCCTTTCTGATTGCCAGCCTTAAGGCAAGTTTTTTAAAGCCTATGGAATTACCCGCATACTGCGTATTCACACTGTAAACAGTATTGGTAAGATAATCAATGTAGATTCTCTTTTTATCCCAGTCAAGCGAAACTTTCCTCTCATCCAACTTACCGGCGGAATGGAGGGTTTTAAAAATCTCACTCTTCTCTCCTAAAGAACAAAAAAAATCATAACCCTCACGATAGAGTAGGTCTACCGAATGGGCAACATACCAGGAGTCCGTGCATTCTATACAGGGGATACTGAATAAGGAATTGGCCGGGCCAAGAGATAAGAAACGCACCACCATTTTTCTTTTTTGCATTGTTCCCCTAAGGAGAGAAAGAATCTCTTTCAATCCTACTCTGCGTTCAATCTGATTTAAGGCTGGACTCAATCTTTCGCCCTCAGGAACTAAAAACTTGGTAACCTGTCGGTCTCTTCCCTGGTCCTTGGGCCCATCAAAATGGAAGGTATGCCCGGGAGTTAACAAAGCACTTGACTCTTCTCCCGAAACAATCGCCATATTTTTAATATAGGCAAGCTCATCCGGAGTGTCGGAACAGATAAATACTTCTTTAGGCTTACAGAGAGAAATTGCTTCCTCAATAAACTTGTGCACCTCAGGAAGTTTTATCCTCCCCAGTTTCTCTAACTCCCTTTTCTCTAAACGAGAGGCTAATCTTTTAAAATACTCATTCATCTTCAACTCTTTTTGTCCTGTGATTATAACATAAGGAGAGCATTTAAGAAAGCAAAAATTTTATTTCTTCTTATAAAGGATTTCTTTTGCCTTCTCCAGAGTTTCTCTCTCTGACTTATAAGTCAATTTTTTAATTGCCTCATCTATATTAAACCATTCCACACTCTCCACTTCCCAATCGTGTTCCTTAACATCTCCCTTTAAATATTTAAAAAGGAAAAAATCCACTGTTTTTGAGAAAAGCGCCTTTTCTTCCTTAGAAGAATAAAAGTAATGAATCGAATTCAATTTTTGCAACAATTTACCTTCTAAACCCGTCTCTTCCTTCACTTCTCTGCGAGCAGTTTCTTCCACAGATTCTCCTTCTTCAACCTTCCCCTTGGGAAGAGACCAAATAGTCTGGTTGCTGCGGGAGATTAAAGCCACCTCTATCCGCCCATCTCTCTCCCGAAAAATCACACCCCCCGCAGAATGCTGTTTTTTGGTTCTCATTGTTATTCCTCCTCCTTACCTATCTATGGTAATTCTCCAGCGTCGGTCAATCCAGCTCCACTGTTCAGGATATTCTTTTATAATTTTTTCTAAAAAAGAAATTAAATCCTGCGTGTTTTCAAAAATAGTCTTTTCTAAATTAGACTTAGGGATAAGTTTGAATTCAGGATAGAAAGATAAACTCATTTTTTGTCCTTCCTTGAGCATAAACATTGGGACTATGGGTGCATGGGTGCGTAGAGAAAAAATCACCGGTCCAGCAGGAGCAGAAGTATAACGGCTAAAGAACCTAACCCATATTCCAGAATTTCCTGCTTCCTGGTCTATGAGAATAATGAGAATTTCATTATTCCTAAGGCGGGCAATCGCCTTTTCTACACAGCTTGGTCCCGGTTTTGTAAAGATTGGGCTAACCCCCTGCATGCGCAGTCCCCTTTCCAGCAATCCTTTCATTTTCTCATCCCGGGGATTGCGCAAAAGATAGTTTACTTTATATCCATATTGCGTCAAAACTCCCCCTATGATAGTAAAGGCACCTATATGCGCGGTTACACCGACCACTCCGCATCGGGCGTTTAAGGCCCGGTCAAGAATCTCTATGTTCCGCAAATTCACTAAATTCTTTCTTTTTTGTGTATGGGCTAAAAACCAGAAAGTATCCGCTACATTTGTCCCTAAGAAAAACAGGGAATTAAGCAAAATCTCTTTATTTTCCTTCTCTCCTTTCTCCGGAAAGACTATCCTGAGATTATTAAAAGCCAACTCCCGATAGTAGCGGGAAAGTCTATAGAGAATTTTACATAAGAAAACACAAAATCGACGCGTGAAAAAAAGAGGGAGGAAATACCCACACACCGCCGCTACCCTCAAAAGAATGCGCGCTAGGAAATACCGCACTGCGCGTTTGATTTTCTTCTTCTCCATATAAATTTTTTCTGCCTAAAGGACAAAATATCCAGCCGCTTATCTACCAAAAGCAGATTTTTCTTGACTTAAAATTTATCTTATGCGAAAATTCAAAGCAAAAGAAAAATCTTAATTAAAAAGGGGGAAGAGATGGCTATACCCAAAAAGATAACTTCCTATCTTAAAAAGAACAAAATTAATTACAAAACTCTGAA
>JAMWCG010000173.1 GCA_023818555.1 Candidatus Omnitrophota bacterium | reverse complement strand
TCAGTATTTTTTTAGTTATGGGATGAATTAGAGTCTGGCTATGATTTTTCTCCTCTTTTACAGTATGTATTGCTAAAATAGACAAAGAGGAAAATTGAACATAGGGTGCCGGAAGACCTAAAAGGGAACAGGTAATAATAAAAGTGCTAACTACCAATGAGACAACTGAAGCGGATATCGTACCCAAAGGAACTATCTCTTTACTGACAGTATTAAGTATTCCCTTTCCTAAAATGAGACCCCCTAAACCAAAAACAAAAGAAAAGATCAAAAAACCCACACCTGGATTTACTATATTTGCTGCCATAAGAGGTCCTACCACATTAGCTACATTATTTGTGCCAATTCCAAATGCGCTATAGAAGTCGGTAAAAAGCGTCCACTTTTTAAGCTTATCCTGGTGGCAGAAAAATCTTTCATAAAATATTAAATTCTTTTGCCGCGGTGGATAGATCTTACGCGCAATAAGATAAGTAAGAAAATAAGAAAAAAAAGAGACACCAACCCAGACCAAAATCAAATATCCAATAAGAAAAAGATTCAATGATTTAAAATATAATCCTGCTCCTATAAATGAACTAACAATAATTATACTTGTGGACTGCGGTATCTTAAAAATGTTTGCCAGAAACAATGCCATACTAGCGGAAAAAAGAATCACTAAAACCACTGGTGGAGTAATAAACTCTGGGCTGATAATCTTGCTACTTAATGTCTTGGCAACCCTTTCTCCTACGGATAATGCTCCTATAAGCACAAGTATAGTAAATAGCACTATTGCCATATTTTTTTTAATAATGTTACTTCCGACACTAGGAGCAAATGATACGGCTAAGCCTGAGGCTCCCATATTCATTGCCCAAAATATAGAAATAATTAGAAGTAATATCGCAGTCATCTTTTAAATTCCATCGCCACCTACATTCTTCAGTGGTCGGGTATGGATTCCGCATTCACCACCACATTTGGAGGTTCCAATCCAACGACCTGCCCGTTCATTCTCATCAGCAGTAATCTTTGTGCAAGGCAGGCACCCTAAAGAACGATAACCTTGGGCATATAAAGGATTAACCTTAACTCCATAAACTGCCAGATACTGCCAGACCTCTCTTTCTTTCCAGATAAGGATAGGATTCAGCTTAATCAAACCTTTATCCCGTTCTTCTACTTCTTTAAAATCTGTGCGGGTTCTACCCTCTGTACAGCGCAGTCCAGTAACCCAGCACTTCACATTCATCTCTTCTATTGCGCGTCTAGTTGGCTCTACCTTTAAGATCTCACAGCACTTATCAGGATCAGTTTCATAAAGTTTATCTGGAATCTCAGCATCGTTTTTGTAAATCTTAAGCTCTGGATAGCGTGCTACCATCTCATACATAAATTCAACTGTTTCTTTTGGTTTAAAACGAGTAGTCACAATAAAACCCCTAATTTCAGGACTTACTCTTTTTGCCAAATGCCATACACATACAGAATCTTTACCTAGACTATTAGCTACTACAAGACTGTCACCATATCTTTCATATGCTTCTTTTATCAAGGATAAGGATCTGTCTACTTTTTCTTTAAAATTCAGAGTATCTACCAATTCTTTTATCTCCTCACTACTGAGAAATAAACTTTTTTCTAATAACCCCATTTCCTCCTCCTCTGGTACCTATAAATATTCTTAATATGTAAACTATAAATAATTTTTATATATAAAAACAAAAAAATTATATCTGATACAACAGAATACTTTTTTTGTTCTTAGTCTTGTTTGCAATATCCTCAAAACTTATCCTATTTAACACCTCAACTATCGATTCCTCTGTCTGTCTCCAGATATCTGTGAATACAGATTCTTTTTTACTTACGCTGTCTGCCATCTCTAAAAAACTCCCTTCCAATTTGCGGATTACCTCACCTACGCTTATATTACGAGGTTCTTTGGCTAATCTATATCCACCTTGTTTTCCTCTCACGCTTTCCACCAAGTTTAAGTTTTTTAATTTAAATAAAATCTGCTCTAGATACTTAATCGGTATATCTTGTCTCTTGGCTATCACAGATACCTGAACCGGACTTCTCTGCGGCCAGCTCAAAGCTAATTCCAGAAGCGCTCTACAGGCATAATCAATCTCAGCAGAAATTCTCATTTTATTCTGCCCCACTTAACATTAGTAAGTCTATCAACATAATAAAGTATACAATATATTTTAATTTTTGTCAAGCAAAAATTAATCATATATAAATAATTAGTAACTAATCTTGATTACAACTGCGCTTTACCTTTCGTTGGAATTCAAGAAGGCAATAATATTTTCCAAGATTTTATCTCTGACCTTCATAAATACTGCAAGCTTTTCTTCTTCTGTCCCTTGAGCTTGTGCCGGATCCTCTAAACTCCAATGGATCTTTTCATACTTCCCGGGGAAAACAGGGCAAGTTTGTTTTGCATTGTCGCAAACTGTAATTACATAGTCAAAATTCTGCCCAATAAATTCGCTGACAGATTTCGATCTGTGTTTAGAAATATCAATACCAACTTCTGCCATAACCTTTATAGCCAAGGGATTAACCTGCGTAGGTTTTAAGCCTGCGCTAAACACTTCAAACCTATCTCCGGCCATATGACGTAAGAACCCTTCGGCCATCTGGCTTCTTGCTGAATTCCCAGTGCATAAGAATAAAACTTTGGTTTTCATTTTTATCCACAGCAACCCGGAGTGGGATTTGGTCCGCAACTACTACTTAGGTTGGGCCTTCCGCCTTTAGAAAAGATAAAGAAATTTCCTAACATTTGAACAGTCTTATTGCTGCCGCATACCGGGCATTTTATCTTTAACCCCTTTTCTTTTTCAGACAAGCTTGCCTTTATCTCAAATTTATTTTCGCATTCTTGACAAAAGTATTCATAGATTGGCATAAAATCGCCTCCTTTACAG
>JAMWCG010000172.1 GCA_023818555.1 Candidatus Omnitrophota bacterium | reverse complement strand
AAATAGCCAAAATTCTTGACCCAATTTAACAGGTCAGATGGAGACAGGCAATAGTTTTTTTCTCTTTTGAGATTTTATTATACTCCTGGCAGGCTTTATCTGTGGGGTGGATAACTAATTCTATACCCAATGCTTTAGTTTTCTCTTTTACTTCTTCCAAGACAGAGAGTAATCCTGCGGCGCCAGTTCCAATGATGATAACCTCCGGTTTCTCCGCCAATACTTCCTTTATATCCTCCAGGCACAAAATATGCCCTGCTTTTCTCCACCAAGAGGCATCAATTTTATGAGGATAAATAATCAGATCACTCCGGTAAAGCTTATCCTCAATGAGGATTTCGCCAAAACGGTACCCTTCTACTTTGGGCATTAACGGAGTCTTTTCTCCAGTTCCGCTCTCCTTGCGCGCTCCTCCCCCAGATACCAGTTTGCCTCATCGCGCTCTTTACGGAGGCGGGCACATTCTGTTTCTAACTCTCTAATTCTCTGCTCAAGCCAGGAGATTCTCTCTTCAAGTTTGGTATTTCTTGCCTTCTCTTCACCCAAGAACCAGCGCGTATCATTCAATTCCTTACAAAATCGATTTACCGCCTCCATAAACTCTCCCATTACCTGGAAAAGCCTTTCTCTCTGCTCTTCCAGACTTCTCTCTGTCATTACTCCCTCCATCACCCCTCCTTTCTTTTATATTCACAGATTTTTAATCACAAATTACTTTCTCTGCCAGTAGGAGACGAGTAGAGAAGAAGTAAAAACCGACAAAATCACAAATACCGCAGCAGGTAAGGCACTTCTTTCTCCAAAATGTCGCAAAGCAAGCACCACTCCTAAACCCGCATTCTGCATCCCAATCTCAATGCTTAAAGTTCTCCTGCGCGGAAGATTTAATTTAAAAATTTTTCCTACCCCGTAACCTAAAAGATAACCCAAGAGGTTGTGTAATAAAACTATGTAAAGGATAAGCACAGAAATGAGCATTAAATATCTCTGATTTAAAGCCACTACCAACGAACAGATAAAAACAATAAAAGTGACGGAAAATGCGGGAAAAATTTTGATAAAGGGTTTAATCCTTTCTTTTAAAAGATTCTTTATCACAAAACCAATAAAAAGAGGAATAACCACCATCAGCAGGATATTTAAAAACATCTTCCCGAAATCAATTCTTAATATAAATCTTGCTAAAAGATAGGTAAGCCCGGGAGTGGCTAAAGGCGAAAGCAAAGTAGAAAAGGTAGTTAAGCATACCGAATAGGCAACATCGGCGTGTGCCAGATAAGAGATCACATTGGAAGACATTGCTCCGGGAGCAGAACCAGTTAAAATTACTCCTAAGGCAATCTCAGGAGGGAGATGGAAAAACTTTGCTAAACTGAAACCTAAAAGAGGCATTATGCTATACTGAGCAAGCGTCCCCAAAAATAGAATTCCGGGTTGCTTTAAAGTCTTCTTAAAATCTTCCGGCTCCAGGACTATCCCCATGCCAAACATCGTCAAAGCAAAAAACCAATCCATCCCCGGTTTTAAAGGAATAAAATATTGGGGGAATAAGTAGGCAAGAAGGGCAAATAAAACTACCCATAAACCAAAAAGTTTAGTATAGGTTTCTAAGCATCTAAACATATTAAGTTATTGACTTCTGGATAAGTTGTAATACTTTCCGATGGAATATTCCATTGGAAGCAAGGTAGTTGGGCATTTTTAGACTCCAGGGATTTCCTGCAAAATCGGTAAATTCTCCTTCTGCCTCTTTTACCAATAAAGCACCGGCGGCAAAATCCCAGGGCTTGTCATTAAATTCAATATCTAACTCAATCCTTCCTTCTGCAAGCATACAGAGATGCTCTGCGGTTGAGCCAAACATTCTTATATTAAAAACTTTTGTGGAAAGATTTTTCAGAACCAGGGACATCTCTGCCGGATTATATCTAATTGAACTATCATAGACACAGGTTGCTGAGGGTAAATCTCGGTTAGAAACTTTTAAACGTTTATCATGCAAATAAGCACCTTTACCTTTCTCCGTCCAATAAAGACGATTATCCAGAGGAAAATAAATCACCCCTAAGATTACCTCATCTTTATAAGCCAGTGCAATAGAAGTTCCAAAGATAGGAATGTTTTTGACGAAATTGTGTGTGCCATCTAAGGGGTCAATTATCCAGGTATACTCAGACTGATTTAAGCGCGGGTTTTCTTCCGAAAGTATGGAATGTGCGGGGAAATATTTCTTTATGGTCTCAATGATTACTCTTTCTGCTTCCAAGTCCACATTACTCACCAGTTGTGTATTACCCTTGGTTTTAATAATTTTGACTTTCCCAAAATTTTCTCTTAAAATTCTTCCCGCTTCTTTTGCCGAAATTATCGCTACCTCTTTAAATTCAAAATTTCCATTTTTCATAACAAACTATCTCCTCCCATTTTTTCCTCTCGGTAGGTTGAGGGATTCCCTTAGGGTATCCTAAGGTCATTAATTCTACCACGCGCACCTCATTGGGTATAGCTAAAATTTCTTTTACCTTATCTTCATAAAAAGCGCCTATCCAGCAGGTACCTAAACCCTCCTCCACTGCTTTAAGACTAATCTGGGCGAGAGCAATAGCCACATCTATGGGATAAGCATACTGTCCACAGGTCATTTTATAATCAGTATTTACTGCACAGGCAACAATTACGACGGGTGCCTCGCTAACAAATCTTTGCCCTTTGGCTGCTTGCATTATTTTTTCGCGTGTAGTTTTATCTCTCACAATAATAAAGCGCCATTCCTGTAGATTCTTTGCTGAAGGAGCAAGTCTTCCTGCCTCCAAAATTCTCTTCAGTTTTTCTTCCTCTACAGGCTTATCTAAATAACTTCTTATACTCCTTCTTTTCTTTATCGCCTCCATCACCTCCATCTTCCCCTCCCTTTATCTAAAAAGATACCAATTCTTTATAAAATAAGCAAGGAAAAAGAGAAGATTGTTGTGGTAA
>JAMWCG010000171.1 GCA_023818555.1 Candidatus Omnitrophota bacterium | reverse complement strand
AAATTCACAAACCATTAATCCCATCACTTTAAGATATCTTGATAATAAAATTCTAAATTTTGAAAAATTAGGCGTAGCAAAAATAGTAGATGACTCGTACCATATAGACTTAGGAGCAATTGAATTTGATAATTAGAGATTTTTTGGGAAGAAAAGAGACCTTACTCATTACTAAATTAAAACCAGCGGATTTTAAAAAAATTTCACGAGAATTCCCTGCTTTAAGATACAATCCCTTGGCGAAAATAGGATATTATCAGCCCCAACCTAAGAGATTTAAAGGGAAAGTGGCGATTCTCACAGGAGGGACAGGAGATATTCCCGTGGCTGAAGAAGCGGCGGTAACCTTAGAGCTTATGGGCTCACGGGTAGTAAGAATTTATGATGTCGGAGTAGCAGGGGTGCATCGTTTATTTGACAGTTTAGAAACGATCCGGAAGGCAAGGGTAATAATTGTAGTTGCCGGGATGGAAGGTGCGTTGGCATCTCTGGTAAGTGGTTTGGTGCGACAACCGGTGATTGCTGTGCCTACCAGTGTAGGCTACGGAGCAAATTTTAAAGGTATTGCCCCTTTGCTCACAATGCTCAACTCTTGCAGCCCGGGGGTAGCGGTAGTAAATATAGATAATGGTTTTGGAGCAGGCTATTTTGCACACCTGATAAATAACTCCCTCTAAGATATTTTTTACTTGACAAAAAGATACATTTTTAGTATCATTATAAAGGCTTCTACCCAAAGTTTTGCGCTCCGGTTATTTCTATGATTAATATATTGTTGACGGAAGCTTAAGCAATGATGTAATATGATTATATTCTAATTTCAGTAAAGAAGTCCTGCAAAAATGGTTATGGAGACTAAAACAAAAAGAGTAGAGATTAAAAAAGACATTTATTGGGTAGGAGCAATTGACTGGGAGGTAAGAAATTTCCATGGTTATACTTATTCTACAAAAAGAGGGACTACCTATAATTGCTATTTGGTCTTAGATGAAAAGATTGCTTTAGTTGATACAGTTTACGGTCCTTTTGCTAATGAGATGATTGAGAGGATTAGAGAGATAATTCCTCCCGAAAAGATTGATTATGTCATTGTTAATCATGTTGAGATTGACCATTCAGGAGCATTGCCTGAAATTTACAAACTCTGTCCCAAAGCAAAGTTTTTAGGAACAGCCAAATGTAAAGAGGGCCTATATAAACATTATTACCGCGATTGGGATTTCGGTGTTGTAAAGACTGGCGATAATTTAAAATTAGGTAAAAGAACTTTAACTTTTATGGAAGCACCCATGATTCACTGGCCAGACAGTATGTTTACCTATTGTCCAGAAGAAGAATTGCTTTTACCCAATGATGCCTTTGGCCAGCACTATGCTACTCGTGAAAGATTTGACGATGAGGTAAATCAAGAAGAAGTCATGGAAGAAGCTAAGAAATATTATGCCAATATCCTCTGGCCCTTAAGTCAGATAATCTTAAAGAAGATTGAAGAGATAAAAAAAATAAATATTCCCATAAGGATGATTGCTCCCAGTCATGGGGTTATCTGGAGAAAGGACCCTGGCAAAATAATAAACGCCTATTTATCCTGGGCAAAAAATGAGACAAAATCCAAAGTCGTGGTCATTTATGAAACGATGTGGGGAGCAACGGAAAAGATAGCCAGAGAAATAGCAGAGGGGATAATTTCAGAAGGAGTAGGTGTAAAACTTTTTGATGTTAATCAAGTAGATAGAACTGAAGTAATTTCTGAGATGCTTGATGCTAAAGGTTTTATCTTTGGTTCTTCTACCCTTGATAATGATATGCTTCCTAATATTTACGGTTTCTTAGAATTTCTAAAAGGCTTAAAGCCAAAGAATAGAATTGCTTCTGTCTTTGGTTCTTATGGTTGGTCAGGTGGAGCAGTAAAGGGAATAGAAGGAATGCTTAAAGAGACAGGAATAGAAATTATACAACCTTCACTTTCTATTCAATATGTTCCAGATACAGATGAACTAAAGCAATGTTATGAATACGGAGTTAATTTTGCCAGAAGGTTAAAATAATGGGAGAACTAAAAAAATTAAAAGGGGAGGTATTTATGGCTAAGTTATTTGAGGTATCGGAGATCTTAGAATTTGCCATTAGAATTGAGGAGAATGGAGAAGTATTTTACCGAGAGATGGCAAAGAAGATTAAGAAAAAAGAAATAAAAGCATTATTTAATTGGCTGGCGGATGAAGAGGTAAGGCATAGAAAGATTTTTGAGGAGATGGTTTCAGGAGTGGGGAAATACGAACCCGCAGAAAGTTATCCTGGTGAATACTTCGCCTATTTAAGAGCCTATGTGGATGAACATATCTTTACCAAAGAGAAGAAAGGCAAACTTATGGCAGGAAAAATTGGCTCGACAAAAGAGGCAGTTAAATTTGCCATCGGTGTAGAATTGGATTCTATCCTCTATTATTTGGAAGCAAAGAACTTAGTACCTGAATCACAAAGAGAGACAATTGAGAAAATAGTTGAGGAAGAAAGAAGACACTATTTAAAACTTAAAGAGTTAAAACCTTAGATGTCTTTTAAGATAAAAATTTTCATTCTCTTTTTCCTCTTTATAAAAATTCCTTCTGCCTATGCCATGCATATCGCTGAGGGTGTTCTGGAATTTAAATGGGTTTTCTTCTGGTGGTTAGTACTGATTCCTTTCATCCTCTCTGGGATATATCATATCCAAAAATTAAAGAAAAACAAGCCTCTGCTCTTACCGCTTATCTCAGCGGTGGGAGCTGCAGTCTTTGTCTTTTCCATGATTCCTATCCCGGTGCCCATTGCCGGGACAACATCCCATCCTACCGGAACAGGGCTGGCTTGTCTTCTTTTGGGTGTATTATCTACGGTGGTAATCAGTTTCATCTCTCTATTAATCCAGGCAATTTTTTTAGGCCATGGAGGTCTGACTACTTTGGGAGCAAATGTAGTGTCTATGGGTCTATTT
>JAMWCG010000170.1 GCA_023818555.1 Candidatus Omnitrophota bacterium | reverse complement strand
CGGAGTTTGGGAAAATAAAGGGGTTTATTTTTGGGAGCATAGCTGGAATAACCTCATTTTTAGTTTTTAAGTTCATTCCGAAATATGATTTCTTTGTAGCATCTTTATTTATTGCTAATCTTTCCCATCTGATCTGGAAGAGACCGAAGGTTGGATAAGATTTTCACCATTTCTCTTGATGAATTTCTTTTGAAAAGACGACATTTTTATCCCGAAAGATCGGGATGCCGAATGTTCGGTTTCGAGGTTACGCATCACACATATCAAAAAAACTTGACAAAGAAATTGATTTTGCTATAATGCTTTTTCAACTTCAATAAGTTAAGGGACAAAGGCGTCCTGAAAGGGATGTCTTTTTTATTTTAATTCTCAAGTTTAGTTTTTAAATAAATAATGTTCAACAAACCAACAAAAAGGAGGTGAAAAAATGCAGTGGCAGAAGTCAAATGATGTGCTGGGGACAGTGAATCGGGGGAACCCTGCCGAATCGGGTCTCTGTACCTTATGTAGAGTGGACTGTATGGGAAAGTGTGAAACTTGGCTTTCCTCTTTAAGGGGGAGAAAAATACTTTATCCACGCGATTTTGGATTTGTGACCGCAGGAAGTGCCAATACCCTGCATATAGGATGTTGCTACAATTCTCTCCGTATTAACGGTTATCTTTATGGTGCTCATGGTTTACCCCGGGGCCTTTCCGATTCTGAAGACGATTGTATTTTCCCCAGGGTAAGTTTAGAGACAGAGTTTGGCACAGGGGAAAAGATAAAGGTAAAACTTCCCATTATGACTGGGGCTTTGGGTTCTACTTTTGTGGCTGCAAAATATTGGGATTCATTTGCCATTGGAGCGGCTCTGGTAGGTTTTCCCATTGTGGTCGGAGAAAATGTGGTAGGGATTGACCTGCAGGCGGAAATAAACAAAGGAAAAATTATTAGAGCCCCGGAACTGGAGAGAAGGATCCAAACCTATCTACGCTATTTTGATGGGTATGGAGCAATTTTAGTTCAGATGAATGTAGAAGACACAAGAAATGGAGTTGCGGAATATGTGCTGGAGAAGTATGGCGATAAGGCAATAATTGAATTAAAATGGGGCCAAGGGGCAAAAGATATTGGAGGAGAAATCCAAGTAACCAGTTTAGATTATGCTCTATTTTTGAAGAAACGCGGTTATGTGGTAGACCCGGATCCAGAAATCCCTGAGGTTCAAGAAGCATTTAAACACGGAGCAATAAAATCTTTTGCCCGCCATAGTAGATTGGGGTATACCAGTTTATCCAGTTGGCAGAAAGTACAGGAAAATTTCATAAAGGAGATTAAATACTTACGCAAAATTGGCTACAAACATATCACCTTAAAGACCGGTTCCTACGGAATGGAAGCCTTAGCCATGGCGATAAAATTTGCCACGGAAGCAAAACTTGACCTTTTGACCATTGATGGTTCGGGTGGAGGAACAGGGATGAGTCCTTGGAATATGATGGAAACCTGGGGAGTCCCTTCTCTCCTCTTACATTCCAAGGCTTATGAGTATGCGAATATTTTAGCCAAAAAAGGTAAAAAGCCCGTAGACATGGCTTTTGCGGGTGGCTTTGCCCGAGAGGACCATATCTTTAAAGCCCTTGCTCTGGGAGCTCCTTATACAAAACTCGTTTGTATGGGGCGGGCTTTGATGATTCCCGGATTTTTAGGCTCAAATATTGAAGGAGCATTGCATCCAGAAAGAAGAGAAAAAGTAAAAGGGAACTGGGACAAACTGCCTCCTTCGGTTTCTGAATTTGGAACTACTCCCGAAGAAATCTTTGCCGGGTACTACGATGTGCAGAAAAAAGTTGGTAAGGAAGAGATGAAAAATATTCCTTACGGAGCAATTTGCGTCTGGACCTTGGCGGATAAAATCTCCGCAGGGCTTCAGCAACTTCTGGCAGGAGCCAGGAAATTCTCGGTTAAAGCAATTTCTCGGGGAGATATTTCTTCAGCCAATCGTGAAACAGAAAGAGAAACCGGAATTCCTTTCATCACTGAAATCGGTGACAGAGAAGCAAAAAAGATTTTGAAAGAATAGAAGGTAATTGGAGACTGTAGAAATCACCATTATTGGGGCAGGCGTAGTAGGCCTTGCGGTAGGGTATGAATTATCTCAAGGATGTAAAGACATTTTTATTGTTGAAAAAAACCCTTCTTTTGGTCAGGAGACCAGTTCTCGGAACTCCGAAGTAATCCATTCAGGAATTTACTATCCTAAGGATTCTTTGAAAGCAAAAACCTGCCTGGAGGGGAAATATCTACTTTATAGATTTTGTCTAAATTATAACATTCCCCATAAAAAAATTGGGAAGCTTATTGTGGCGAATAAGGTTGAGGAAGAAAAGAAACTCTATGAACTTTTTCAACAAGGTTTAGATAATGGCGTAGAGGATTTAAGATTGATTAACGAAAAAGAGATAAAAACCTTAGAACCAAATATCAAAGCAAGATTGGCAATTTTTTCCGGCTCCACAGGGATTATTGATTCCCACACATTAATGAAGATACTCTTAGAAAAATTTAAATCGCAAGGAGGAGAAATTGTTTATAATTCAGAGGTGGTGGGGATAGATAAGCAAAAAGAAGGTTTTGTTCTCCAAGTTAGAGATAATAAAGGGGAGAGATTTAATTTTTTAAGTAAGATAGTTATAAATTCTGCAGGACTTAATTCTGATAAAGTGGCAAGGATGGCGGGGATAGATAGAGAAGATTATAGATTAAAGTATTGTAAAGGAGACTACTTTAGAGTTTCTTCTAAAAAAGCCTCTTTAATTAAACATCTTATTTATCCAGTTCCAAAACAAACAGGTTTAGGAATCCATGCGACTTTAGGTTTAGCCGGTTCTTTGCGTTTAGGGCCTGACGATGAATATGTTAGAGAAATTAATTATGCGATAGATGAGAGGAAGAAGAAAATTTTTTATGAGAGTGTAAGGAGTTTTTTACCTTTCCTTGAAGAA
>JAMWCG010000169.1 GCA_023818555.1 Candidatus Omnitrophota bacterium | reverse complement strand
TGGTATTAGTTCTTTTGGCTCTCTTTATGATTTTTGAGGTTAAGAAGGTAAGATTATTTAAGAAAAAATAAGCATGAAGAAATTGATTGTGCAGAAATATGGGGGGACATCGGTAGCCAATCCTGAGAGGATTCGTAATGTTGCCCGGAGAATTGCTTCTTATAAAGATAAAGGCTTTGACCTGGTGGTGGTAGTTTCTGCACCGGGAGACACCACCGATGAATTGATTGCCCTGGCTCACCAGATTACTCCTCATCCTCAGGAACGGGAGATGGACATGCTCCTTTCCACGGGAGAGCAAATCTCCTGCGCTCTGCTGGCTATGGCAATCCAGAAGTTAGGCTACAGAGCAATCTCCTTTACCGGACTGCAGGTAGGGATTCTTACGGATAGTACCCATACGAAAGCACGGATTATCAACATTGATACCCGACGCATAAATGAGGAGTTAAGACGGGGTAACATTGTAATTGTGGCTGGTTTCCAGGGAGTTTCTCAAAATCAGGATATTACCACCTTGGGGCGGGGAGGCTCTGACCTTTCCGCAGTGGCTTTAGCCAAAGTATTGGGAGCAAAACTCTGTGAGATTTATACCGATGTAGAGGGGATTTATACTGCTGACCCCAGAATTGTTCCCCAGGCAAGAAAACTGGAAAGGATAAGTTATGATGAGATGTTAGAAATGGCTTCCTTAGGAGCACAGGTAATGCAGGCCCGTTCCATTGAACTGGCAAAAAAATTTGATATCCCCATATATGTCCGTTCTTCATTCAATAAAAAACGCGGGAGTTATATTATGAAGGAGGGAAGGAAAATGTTAGAGGGGCCGGTAATCAGTGCGGTTACACTCAGTAAAAACGAGGCAAAATTGACTATTTGTGATGTCCCGGATAAACCGGGAATTGCTGCCAATCTCTTTACCGAAATTGCTTCCGGGGGGATAAATGTGGATATGATTGTGCAGAATGTCAGCCATACCGGGAGGACGGATATCTCCTTTACCGTGCTTAAACCGGACCTGAGAAAGGCACTTAAAATTACCCGGAGAGTTTCCCGTGAAATTGAAGCGGGAGAGGTAATTTATGATGAGGATATTGCCCGTGTCTCCATTGTAGGGGTAGGGATGAAGAGCCATCCCGGGGTGGCTTCTTTAATGTTTTCTGCACTGGCAAAACATAAGATTAATATTGAAATGATTTCTACTTCGGAGATAAGCATCTCCTGTGTAATCAGAAAAAAGTTTGCTGAAGAAGCGGTGCGCTCCTTACATGAGGCATTTAAATTGGGGAAAAGTAAATAGGGAGTAAAGAAATGAAAGAAAAGGTCCTTTTATACGATACAACCTTACGCGATGGAGCTCAGAAGGAAGGGGTTTCTTTTTCCGTAGAGGATAAGTTGCGCATTGCCCAGAAATTGGATGAATTGGGAGTCCATTATCTTGAGGGAGGCTGGCCGGGTTCTAATCCTAAGGATATTCGTTTCTTCCAGGAGATGAAAAGTCGCTCCCTTAAGAGGGCAAAACTGGTTGCCTTCGGGAGCACACGGAAAAAGCGTCTCCGCCCAGAGCAGGACGATAACCTCCAGGAACTAATTAAAGCCGGGACTTCCGTGGTAACCATTTTTGGAAAGTCCTGGGACCTGCAGGTAAAATACGCTTTACAGACAACCTTGGAAGAAAATCTGAAAATGATTTTTGAATCGGTAAAATTTCTTAAATCCTTTGGTTTAGAAGTTATTTATGATGCGGAACATTTCTTTGATGGATTTAAAGCGAATCCCCACTATGCCTTAACCACCTTAGAAAAAGCCGCCTCAGCCGGAGCAGATAATCTCACTCTCTGCGATACCAATGGCGGAACTTTGGTAGAGGAGCTTTGTGAAATTATTCGGGAAGTGAAGAAAAGGATAAAGAAGCCTCTGGGTATTCATTGTCACAACGATGCCGAACTCGCTGTAGCCAATTCTTTATCGGCAGTAAAATTGGGAGTAGTTTTGGTTCAGGGAACCATCAATGGTTATGGTGAGCGTTGTGGAAATGCCAATCTCTGCTCAATCATCGCCAATCTTAAATTAAAGATGGGAATTGACTGTATCACGGATAAGCAACTTGCTAACCTTACTGAGATTTCGCGTTTTGTGAGTGAGGTGGCAAATATTGTCCCCCGGGATGAAACCCCTTTTGTGGGACTCTCTGCTTTTACCCACAAGGGAGGAGTGCATGTGAGTGCGGTGCAAAAACACCCCCGCACCTACGAACATGTTTCTCCTGAAAAAGTAGGGAATAGACGCAGAATTCTTATTTCTGAACTTTCCGGGAAAAGTGCACTTCTTTCCAAGGCAAAAGAATTTAAAATTGATATAGCAAAAGACCCCAAAGCAGTAAAGAAGGTTCTTTCTCTTTTAAAAGACTTGGAATACAGAGGGTATCAATTTGAAGGGGCAGAGGGTTCCTTTGAGGTGCTCTTGCGTAAGGCAAAAGGTGAATATGATAAGTTTTTTGACCTGGAAGGGTTCAGGGTAATTGTAGAAAAAGATAAAAAGGGACTGCTTCGTTCCGAGGCGACCATTAAGGTAAAGGTGGGGAATCAGATAGAGCATACCGCTGCGGAAGGCGACGGTCCGGTAAATGCTCTGGATAATGCCTTGCGCAAAGCCCTGGAGAAATTCTATCCCGATTTAAAAGAAATGAAACTCTCTGATTTTAAGGTCCGGGTGATTGATGCGGAGGCAGGAACTGCCGCTAAAGTGCGGGTTTTAATTGAATCAAGAGATGGAAAGGATGAATGGAATACTGTGGGAGTTTCCGAAAACATCATTGAAGCCTCGTGGCAAGCATTGGTAGATGGAATTGAGTATAAACTGCTGAAGGACAAAGTAGTAAATAGAAAGTAGAAATGGGGTCAGGCGCTTTTGGCAAAGATGGCAAAAGGGTGCTGACCCATTTTCTTTCTCTTGCCCGGTCCTTACCGCTTTATGTTACCACAACAATCTTCTCTTTTTCCTTGCTT
>JAMWCG010000168.1 GCA_023818555.1 Candidatus Omnitrophota bacterium | reverse complement strand
CCTATTTTGAACTCCTCCTGGGCAATGCCTTTGACCCGCACCGGGAATTCCAAAAAACCTTTATTGAAACGGAATTTGATGAGAAAAGAAAAATATTCTGGGGGAGAAAAAGAAAAATTCCAGTTCCCGACCACATCTCTACCGGACTCTCTGAATATCCCATTTCTTGTTTCCATTCAGTAAATATAGAACCTATTGCCTGTGAAGGGGAGAAGAGAAACTTTATCGGAATGTACAGAGGTCCGCAAAATCCGCTTGCCCTGGAAAAGAAAAAACTTACCAATACTACGGGGAGGTGGTTTGATTCCATTGCCAGTTTACAGATAGAACTGGAACTTTCTCCGCGAGAAGAAAAAAGAGTAGTATTTCTTTTGGGTTCTTGTGAGGATGAGGGGTATGTTAAGGAATTGGTAGAGAAGTATAGAAATATAGAAAATGTAGAGTTGGCTTTCCAGAAGACGAGGGATTTCTGGGAAAAGTTACTTTCCGGGATTAGCGTAGAAACGCCTGACCCAGCCTTTAACTTTATGACCAATTACTGGTTAAAATACCAGGCAATTTCCGGAAGACTCTGGGCGAGAACTGCCTATTATCAGTCTTCAGGAGGCTTTGGTTTCCGTGACCAATTACAGGATTCTTTAGCCTGTCTTCCTTTAGAGGCAGAACTTACCAAAAGACAGATTATTTTGCATGCCCAGCATCAATTTCTGGATGGAACGGTTTATCACTGGTGGCATAACCTCATTGAGCGAGGAGCCCATACCAATATCTCCGATAATCTCTTATGGCTGGTTTATATTAGTCTCCATTATTTGAATGAAACCGGAGATTTCTCTATTTTTGATGAGCGGATTAAATATGTAGATGGACCTGAGGAACCACTCTATAACCATTGTATAAAAGCGATTGACAAAGTTCTTTCCCGCTTTTCTCCGCGGGGCTTACCCTTAATTGGTTCCGGAGACTGGAACGATGGACTTTCCTCCGTAGGTTTAGAATGGAAAGGAGAGAGCATCTGGTTAGGACATTTTCTTTATGGAATACTAATCCAATTTGCTCCTCTCTGTGAGAAGAGAAATGATTTGGAAAGGGCAAATAATTACCGAAAACGCGCTGAGGAATTAAAGGAAAATATTAATAAATATGCCTGGGATGGAGCCTGGTATATAAGAGCCACCAAAGACAATGGGGGGGTATTGGGTTCATCATCCTGCGAGGAAGGAAAGATTTTTCTCAATAGCCAGACCTGGGCAGTAATCCATGGGACAGCCACTCCGGAGAGAGCAGAAGAGTGTATGGATTCGGTAGAAAAAATTCTCTTACGCGAATACGGTCCTTTACTTTTCTATCCTGGTTATACCAAACCCGATAAAGAGATTGGTTATCTTTCCCGTTATGGGGAAGGGTTAAGGGAAAATGGAGGGGTTTATACCCATGCGGCTACTTGGGCGATTATTGCCGAAGTAATTCTGAAAAGAGCGGAGAAGGCTTATGAGATTTATTCTAAGATTTGTCCGGCCAAGCGGGGGTTGAACCCCAAGATTTATATGGCTGAACCTTATGTTACTCCCGGCAATATTGATGGGCCGCAATCCGCCTACTTTGGTAGAGGAGGCTGGACCTGGTATAGTGGTTCAGCAGCTTGGTTATTTAAGGTTTCCTGTGAATGGGTCTTAGGAATAAGACCTACTTTAGAAGGTTTAATCATTGACCCCTGCATTCCTGGGGATTGGTCAGGTTTTAAGGTAATCAGAAAATTCCGGGGAGCAACCTATGAGATAGAAATAGAGAATCCCGAGAAGGTAAGTTTTGGGATAAAAGAGATTCTTCTTGATGAAACCCGCTTAGATAAGCCAATTATTCCCCCATTATCCGACGGCAAAATACATCAAGTAAGGGTAGTTTTGGGATAGTCCAGTTTACACCCCCGGGGTGGAAATGGTTTACCCCTTGACAAAATTCAAAAAGCGTGTTATACAATATAATGTAAGGATTTTAGTTTATAAACTTGAAGAAAAATCAGTTAAAGAAAAAGGAGGTGAGGGATAATGAAGCGAGTTCTGATTTTTATTGCGGGATTGGGGGTGATTCTTTTTGCTACTGCGGTTTATGCTCAAGAGAAGTTAGTAATTGCTGACTTTGATTCAGGAGTGAAGCCAAACAACATTGGTGGTGACTTCGGTGCTTGGGACAAGGATCCGGCAGATTTTACAGGAATGTGTGTGGAGAGTTTTAATGTTACCGAAAGATATGGGGATTCCGGTTTCTGCATGGCAATTGATTACGATGTTGACTCTCCCAATCCCATGTACAATGGCTTCTGGATGAAATTAAATGGGGTGGACTTCTCCAAGTATAAGAATTTTCGTTTCAAGGTAAAGGGAGATAAGGTAAAGGGCTATACCCAGGTATTTAAGATTGAGTTAAAAAACAACCTGGGAGAAGTGGGGAAATATTATGTGACAGAACATGGTGATGAATGGAAGGAAATCGTGGTTCCCTTTACCAAATTCGCGGGCATTACCGATTTTCACAATATGAGTGAGTTTGTGATTGTCTTTGAAGACTGGCGGGCAACCAAGAAAGAGGGAAGAATCTATATTGACGACCTTGTGGTAAGTGAATAGGCTCTAACCAATGAATAATAAATTAGAGAGGGCACAGAAAGATAATTTTCCTGTGCCCGCTGTTTTTATTTAGAGAGATGAAAAAATTTTTTATATTTTTCTTCTTTTTTATATTCTCAGGTTGCGCCACAGTTAGTAAACCTAAGGAGTTCGTCTCAGAAGACCTCTTTACTTTCAAGTACATTGATGATTTTAATGATGGCTCTTTGCCCAATCTAATTGGGGGGAGAATGAGCACCCAAGCAGAATCTCCTTCCGAAATTTCCTTTTTCTACGATAAAAATAATACCCCTGATAGTAAAGGTTATAGCCTCAAAATAAAATACCATCTCTTTCCGGAAAAACCAGCAAAATTGATTATCGGCCTAAATGAAATTGATATCA
>JAMWCG010000167.1 GCA_023818555.1 Candidatus Omnitrophota bacterium | reverse complement strand
GCTTCTCAACTTCATTCAGAAATTCAGTCTTCAACGGCAAAAAATCATCGGCAACTAATTGAGAAAAATCATCGCGGGAATAATTTATGTAGGAAGAAATTATTGCTTCAAGCAGTTTATCGACAAGGGCTCTGTTCTCCGCAGTATCCACTGCACTTGGCTTTTTTAATTGTGGGCTGGCACAACCTGCTATCCCGGCAGATATCATCACTATACACAATAGAGAAAGAAAACTTTTCATAACTTCTATCTTGAATTTCTAAAAATTGCTCAGAAATTTTAAGATTACCCGGGTCTCATTATAGTCCTGGGTAGAATCTTCGTGATTGTAAAGATTCCGCTCTCCCCGGAACAGGAGATGGGTATTCTTTTCTTTAGATACCGATAAATCTAATTCTAAAAAACTGCGGTTATTGATGTATCCCTGGTCCGCTTTGGCACTATTTGTATTCTGCAGGTTATGCCCTAAACGCAAAACCATATTGTCAGAGAGGTCGTATTGCCCATTTAAACCCAAGGTTAAGTTAAGATCTTTGTCCTCATCCGATTTTGTGCTCCGCACATCCATCTGAGGCTGTAAAGAATAATAGAGCCTGCGATAAAATAGATTCTGCTCTTTTCCTAAGTTAAAACCTAAGCGATGAAAATAGTCGGAGGAGGTCTTAGAAGCTTCATCGCGGAAAGCACGGTATTCATAATTAAAACTATAATTTGTCCGTTCATCCAGACTATCATTGAAAGAAAAACCAATGGTTTTGGTTTTTGCTTCCGCAGAATTTTCTCTATCATCGGAGTCTTTGGTTTGATAATTTATATAAGGTCGGAGGGAAAAATTTTTGCGCTGGAGAAAGGGTTTGAGATTAAAATTAAAATATTTTTCATCATAGGTGGTGCGTTTGGTAAGGGAACTGCCCGAAAGATGGTCCCAGTAGTAATTCTCGCTAAAAGAAAAAACCACCCGTTCGTTTAGAGAATAGTCCCAGTTCAATTGATGCTGAATTTTGTCCGGAGAAGCAGAGCCTAAATCGGTATGAAATTTAGGTTGGACATAGTAATAAAGATAGCGAAAACTGGAGGAACCTAAATTTAAAGCAGGCTGAAGGCGAAAAGCCTTAGCATAGGCAGTATCCTTTACAGTTTCAGAATCTGCATCCTCCAAATAACTGCTGTAGCCGAGTTCGTAAGTGAGAGAGAAATTTTTTACCCAGGATATTTCTCCATCTATACTCATCACAGTATTTTTTAAATCCTTGGTATTGGCACTGCGTTCAGTACTGGAACTATCATCCTGAACTGTTACCGCCTGTGCCCCGAGACGGAAATTAGAGAACAGTTCCGAATCCCGAAAGAGGAAATAGTCTGTCTTTATTCCCAAGACATTACGTTGAAATCTGCCTGCTGCTTCGTCTGCCCGAGTGCTCCGAGCAATCACTGCCGCATATTTATTCCCCCCTTCAGGAGACATCACTATATTAAATCCCTCTAAACTGGAACCCAGCACAAAAGGACTGAAGTCACCGTAGAAATCGCCAAATTCAAAGAGGTTTTGGGGATTGTAGACTCTTAGGTTGAGCTGTTTAAGTCTTAATTCCTGTTTGGTCTCTATTCGGCGATTGTCGGTCTTACGCAGAAAACTCTGTCCTTCAAACTGGTAATTGCCTCCCAATTTCTCCTGAATATTTAGATTTAATTCAGTGAGATAATCTACTCCCTCTTCAAGAAAAGATTTTGATTTATTACCCCCAATATTCTGCCAGCCGATCTCCTCAGCAAAATTACCGCTGATTCTTCCCGAGCGTTCAGCATAGGTTCTCTGAGAAGAAAAATCAAAAAGGTCGTGAAAGCGCTCGGAGAGAGAATAGGAAGGATTCATCTGGGATGCCCCGGAAACTCTATCCAAGGACTGACCCGGGTAATAGACTTCGGCTGAATAAACCGTCAAGGGGTTTATAGTCAGAACTATTAGCGTGATTAAGAAAACCATCAATAACTTTCTTCTAAATCTATCCATAATGTTGCAAAGTGCAAACACCCTATCACACAAAATCAAATGTGTCAAGAAAAATTTTTTAGTTTGTTGTTGCAAAATAAAAATGTCGTCTTTTTTGCAAAATGCCGAATTTTCGGCATCCCGATTTTCGGGATAGAAATGTCATTTTTTCAAAAGAAATTCTTCTAAGGTAGTTTCTTTTTGTCTCTTTAGATTCTTTATCTTCCTATATCCCAGCTTTCTCCCTTTAGGAATAAACTCTTCCTTTAAATAGTGATTGGCTCCATCTAAGCTTTTAATGTGATGAAGCTTTAGTTCGTTTATAAGCCTATCTTGTAAGGTCTTAAAATCCCTTTCCATCCTCCCTTTTGCCTGGGGTGAACCGGCTTAGATTAAGGTTATGCCTAATTCTCTGCTTTAGTTGTTTCTTCGCTTCTCCGGGATAAAAGAGATGGTATTTTACCATTAAACTACCCTGACATTTCTACTTTGCAGAAAGCTGACATTATTATATTGCGGCAGCCCGCACAAACCCTTGACAAAATGCAAAAAATATGTTATTTTTTATATCAGAGAGAGAACAATCTGCTAATCTACTGCCAGAAAGCAGGAATAAAAAAGGAAAAGAAAGTAAATTATTTTTATACTAAGCAAAAACTTTAATAAATAACGAATAAAGAAATGAAAAAAATAATCTTTTTCTGTGTGATCTTTGTTTTGTTCAAAGAGGATTCAGTTTTAGCCCGAAGGGTGAGGGAAATCAACCCCCTAAGACAGATTGCCGCAGTGGTAGGAGAAACAAATGCCCAGACAATTCTGGGAATTGTCCAGAGATACAGCAGTTCTCCCCAACAGATAAGGGATAATTTAGTAAATTTTTATACCTTTATTTCTCAGGAATTCGTTCCCCGTGGCTGGTGGGATGAACGCTCTCTTGTTTTTCAACGCATAATGGTTGAGATTTTTTCTCATGGTTTAGGGAAAGCTTCTTATTTGCTTGTAGAACCCGATTTTGAGAAAAAAGTAGGACTTCTTAACTACAAATCACTGCTTGGATTACTTAATTA
>JAMWCG010000166.1 GCA_023818555.1 Candidatus Omnitrophota bacterium | reverse complement strand
GTAGGCAGCAATCCTATCTAAGGCAATACGCTTAATCACCAGACTAAAAACATAAGGCAAATCTGGATATTCATTCAGCTGATGTGCATAGAGAAGATTGAACTCCGGGGCTCCACCCCAATGGTTAATAATCACTGTGTCTCCAATATTGGCCAATCTTGGGTCCTGAGACTTAAGCAAAACTTTTGCCCACTCTATCCCCGATAAGGCGATATAGAATGCTTTTTCATAGAGAAGTTTCTGTAAAGTGACCCGGTATTGATTATAAAAGTAAATTAAAAATGCTTCCGCAATAATAGCGGTTAAAATGATAAAACCAATTACTGCCAGAAGTGCACTTCCTTTTTTATTTATCGCGTGCATAGGCCTGGGTGGAAAGAAAAATAGGAATTTTATCCTTTTCTTGAGAGTCAAGGTCTTCCATGATGGTTATCTTCACCAATGGACCGGTTACACTAAAGTTTATCTGAGCATCTTTGGCAATTATGGGATTGGGCTCAAAACTGCATAAAATATTATCACCTGATTGAGAATAACTTACTACTCCCGGAATCCCATCTATCCGCAAAAGCAATGTCTGAGGATTAGGGCTACGCGGAAATCCTCCTCCAAATTTACTTCTGCGCACGCTCTTTACAATATGGTCTATAGCATTATTCAATTCTAAGTGTTTTTCAAAATCAGTGCGGATATTTTTTAAAAAAATCTCACTGGAAATCTGGGCAGTGGTAGCTCCTATGTAGATAAGAATAATAATGGTTATTGCCAAGATCACCTCTATTAAGGTAAAACCACTTAATCTCGTTAATTTATCTTCTTCTCTCGCTGTAAACATCTCTTTAAGGAGAATAATTGGGATTATAGAGCAAGGCAGTTAAAGATTCGGTATGCACTACATCCGTAAGAAATCTCCATTTTACTATTACCATAATCCTTTTATAGCATTCCTTGTTCCGAAAAAATATCGGCTCTATTTTATAATAGCGCTTAGCATCGGTCCTTTTTAAAAATTCTAATTGTGCATAGTTAACTCTAAAGAGTGTATCTTCTATTATCTCAAAAGTAGGATTTAGAGAAAGATATCCGCTACTCAATAATTCTTCCAATTTTTCGCGGGCAAAACTCTGAGCAATAAGCCTGTCTCTACTCCTTCGGGAAAGGAGTCTTCCACCGGCAAAACTGCCCAGCATCTCTGCCAGAACTAAAAGCAAAATAATGGCAGAAATCAGAACTTCTACAAAAGTAAATCCTCTTCTTGAACATTTGCCTCTATAAGGAAACATAGGTCTTTGAAATTGTCCAAGATTCAACCCCTCGCTCCTATAATCCTCTCATCCTTCATTTTCTCCCCAGCAAGCTCATTAATTCCTTGGGATCGGGGCTTCTCTTCAAAGCCTCTTCCATCCCAATCAATCTATTCTTATAGAGTTCTAAGAGTGAATGATTCATGGTAACCATCCCTTCAGACTTTCCTGTCTGAATTAAGGAATAGACCTGCTGGAGTTGATTTTCGCGAATTAAATTGGAAATGGCGGGAGTAACTTTCATTATCTCTACAGCCAGCACCCTCCCTTTTCCATCAAGCCGAGGAATGAGTTGCTGAACAATTACCCCAATTAAAACCAAGGAGAGTTGCACCCGAATCTGCTCTTGCTGATAAGGAGGAAATACATCAATGATTCGGGTAATGGCGTGGGTGGCATCCATCGTATGTAAAGTGCCGAAGATAAGGTGTCCAGTTTCTGCAAGCGTTAAAGCGGTACGCATGGTTTCCAAATCACGCATCTCCCCAATCATCACTACATCGGGGTCCTGCCGAAAAACATATTTTAGAGCATGAGAGAAAGAAAGGGTATCTCGACCGATCTCTCGCTGGTCTATGGTTGCCATACGGTGTCTGTGGAGATACTCAATGGGGTCTTCAATGGTAATGATGTGACAGCGTCTGAAAGAATTGATATATTCCAGCATTGAGGCTAAAGTGGTAGATTTCCCTGAACCCACTGCTCCCGTAACTAAGATTAAACCCGCATGATAATTGACGAATTTTCTCACCACTTCCGGAAGTCCAAGGCTCTCTAAGCTGGGGATGTCATAGGGGATAAATCTAATCGCACAGGCAATTGAGCCACGCTGATAATATAAATTTACGCGGAATCTTCCCAAACCACTTATCCCATAAGAGGTATCTAATTCTTTCTCCTGCTCAAAACGCTTGATCTGATTTTCGCTAAGAATACTGTAAGTAAGTTTCTGAATATCTTCTTGTTTTAAAGGAGAAAAATCGGTAAGCACAAGTTCTCCGTTAATGCGTAACTGGGGAGGAAGATTTACAGTAAGATGTAAATCGGTCGCTTTTTTTTCTAATACCAAACGCAAAAGTTGTTCTAAGGAAAGGGAGGTTTCCATAATTAGGGCCGGGGAGGATAATCACCGGTTATCCTACCTTCTTGGTCAATGGAGATAGTCGTATCTGTGTATTTCTTCTTGGGACGCGCTCTGGCGGTAAAACGATTAACAGGGTCACCCGTAGTATCCACCTCATATTCAAAATCGGTCTCTTTCAGGTCTAAACCCAAGTATTTTTTAAACCAGGTGTGCTCTGCTCCAACTTTTCCTCCAGTAATTGGCATATAAGCCCCCACCTCATTGCGATAAACCTTCTCCGCCGCTAAGATTAACTTTAAATTTGTTTTTGCCAGTCTTCCTTTTGCCGCATCCATGGTTTTAATCAGCGGAGGGAGGGCCAAGGTAGCCAGGATGGCTAAGATAATTACCACAGTCATAATTTCAATAATGGTAAAAGCATCTTTTTTCATTTTGCCTCCTTTTTTAATCCAAACCCGTGATGGTAAGCTTACCCGTAGATGCATCCCATTGAACAGTTACATTTTTTACAATTCCGCGTTCACCGGTGGCAGTAATGACTAAATCATCGGGTGAGGTTCCAGAAAAACTATAGGAAAAATATGCTCCTTTTCTTGTATTAGGGTCTTCTATATCCAAGAGGCTAATACTTGCAGGGAATGCATCGTACTCCTGATAATATCTCAAGAGGGCACCTCTTAGAGAACCGATATTGGAAATCGCTTCTCCAGTTCTTGCCTTCCG
>JAMWCG010000165.1 GCA_023818555.1 Candidatus Omnitrophota bacterium | reverse complement strand
TTACAAAATCACCCCCCATTACTTCTTACCCGACCCAACCGGGGCGGCTGCTCCCCTATAAATTAAGGAAAGGCGGTTCTTAAAGAAGGAAAAATCATCTAACAAGGAGGAAAAAATGAAGACCAGAATAATGCGCAGGATAATTGAAGAGATCACTCTGGCCGGCATCATCTTCTTCGCCCTGGTCGGGGTGGCCAATGGCATATTGAATTAAACATTCTTCTCCCCCCGGTCCTTCGGGACCGGGAGGAGAAAAGGAGGTGGAAGATGATTAGAGTTTGCGGGAGTTATAGGGTTAGGAAGTTGGAAGGGAAACCTACTCGTTTCCCCAAAGAGGAGGTGATTAAAATGAAAGGAGAAATTATGAACAAATTGCTCTTGGGTTTGGGAATGCTGGTGGCAGGATTATTTTTGGCAGTTATCTTTAAGAGTTTTTTAAGTCCTCCGGAAAGCCCTCCTTTGATTAAGGAGGAGTTTAAACCCCAGGCGAAAGAGGAGATAGTTATAGGGCAGCGGAAAGAAGAGATTATTTACCCAGAATCAAAAATGCTCCTTTCCGAACCCAAAAAAGAGAAAGTCCTTGTGCGTAAGCCAGAGATTGTGGAGTACTTAAAAAACTCCGGAATTGAGGTAAAGGATATTGCACCCTTAGAGGGGCTTAACACTCTGGTAAAGAAAAATCCAGAAATTGCTCAGGAAAATCCCGCCGAAGAGAAGGAGCTCTTTGCCGAAAGAGAAGAAGCAGGCGAGATAAAGGAAGGAGATTCTTTCTTTATCGCCGGAGAAATTTTGCTTAAAGAGACTCTTCCTGACGGGAAAGTGGAGTTCAGCAAACTGGAAGTGGAGCAGGGTAAGGAAGAAGAAGCAATCAAACTGCTTGAGGAACTAAAAGGGATAGAGGCAGATTACAATGATATGATTCCTGTAGTTTTACTGGGAGATAAAAACGAACCTACGCCTACTCCTGAACCTTCTCCTACCCCGACCCCTGAGCCTTTACCTACAGGGATTCCTACGCCTCCACCGGCCACTGCACCCAATGACCCGGAATTTTCCAAACAGTGGGCACTTCCTTTATTGCAGGTGCCGGAAGCCTGGGAGGTTTTATCAATTTTCTCTGCGGATAGGTTTACCCACTCCGCGGGTATAGCCGGTACTCCTTCCGTGAAGATTGCCATTATTGATACAGGAGCAAAATTAGACCATCCGGATTTAGAGCAACACATTGATGCTAACTTAGACCGGGATTTCGTAAACAACGATAACGAAGCGGAAGATGAAAGTAGTAACAGTCATGGAACCCATGTCGCAGGAATTATTGGTGCTTTGCTTAACAATCAGACCGGAATTGCCGGAGTAGTGCCTAATCCTCAACTGGTAATCGTTAAAGCCTTAAAAGAAGAAAGGGGACAAACTGATGCCGCTACCTTAGCAGAGGCAATAAGTTATGCTGTAGAAAGCCAGGCAAAAATTATTCTTTTCCCCTGGGGAACACACAAGAATTTACTCAAGAATAAAATCCTCCGTTCTGCTTTAAAGTCTGCTTTTAAGAGCGAGGCATTCCTGATTGCTGCTGCAGGAAATCACAAAACACCTGTGCTTTATCCGGCAAAATATAAAAGAGTTTTCTGTGTAGGAGGTTCAAACAAAAGCGATGTTTTCTGGGTAACCCAAACTCCTGATAATACGGGAAGTTCCAATCCCCTTGATCCGGATTATAATCCCTGGTACGGAGAAAATTATGAAACCGCCCGAGGAAAACAGGTAGATATTCTTGCTCCTGCCGGAGATTATGAAAGTGCCGATGATATTTATAGCACGATTAAAGATGGCTATGGTTATTTAGCAGGAACTTCTATGTCTTCTGCTTTTGTGACTGGTGTAGCGGGGTTGGCACTTTCAGTTGCTCCTTATCTTAATAAATATGAATTGCGCAATTTAATCATTTCTACTGCAGATAAGGTTGTTTCAGGGGACGACCTGCCTGCACCATATCTACGAAGACGGGCAAATGCCTATAAATTGGTAAGTTCCTTAATTCCTGAGGAAGACGAAATCTGGATTACGGGTTTAGTAAAGGACCAAAATACCGAAAAACCGCTAGCCAATATTAGTGTAACTGCAAGATCCTCTGCCTTAAAGAATAATAAAGAGGTAAAGACCGATGCTTACGGCCGTTATAAGATTGTGCTCTCTGCCTCTGACTTTAAATATGAAGATGATTACTATGAAGTTGAAGTAAGTGTGTCTGATAATTTAGACTATGAGCCTCAGAAGATAGAAGTGGTTTTGGGCGAGGTCTATGTGGTGGATTTTGTTCCCGAGGAAGCGGAAGAGGATGAGATAATTATCAAAGGGAGAGTGCGCGATAACCAGGGTAAACCCTTATCCGGATTAACTGTGCGGGCAAAATGCAATGATTTTGAGGAAGAACTTACCGGCCAGACGGATAGTCAAGGCTGGTATCGTATAGAAATCAGTGAGGACGATTTTGCGGAAGAACGCGAGGCATACACTATTGAGATAAGCGTAGATGGGAAATCTGAATATAAGAGGACCATTAAGGCGGTATGGGGTAAGGTCTATGTGGTCAGTTTTGGGAAGGCAGGAGGACAGGGAGGTTCAGGAACTGCCACAGTTTATGGAACAGTTACCGATGCTCAAACTGGAAAGCCCATTGCCAATGCCAGGGTAGTGGCAAGTAGAAGAAGATTTTATCCCTGGTTTTTCCACCCTAAGGTGCAAATAGAAAAGGATAATTTAGTAGAAGAGTCTCTTCCCGGGACCATACTTGCCGAAGCGCGAACAGATGCTCAGGGTAAATACGAAATGACGATTAGTCTTCCTCCTGAGAACAGACAGGGTAAACCTGAACCGTTAGCCTCAGGTCCTTATACAATTTATCTTAGTGCCAGTGCGGAGGACCAGGGATATGGAAGAAACGAGGCTCAAGAGGTAAGTTTAAGTCCGGGGGATAAAAAAGAAGTAGATTTCTCCTTAACGAAATATCCTTTTCCACCTATAGGTCTTCCCAATCCACGACCATAATAAAAAGGGTCAGGCACTTTTTTGTCAAAATTTACCAAGATGAGTCTGACTTCTTGCGGTAACATTTTAT
>JAMWCG010000164.1 GCA_023818555.1 Candidatus Omnitrophota bacterium | reverse complement strand
TAAAATAGGGTTTGCAGAATTTTTAATAGACCAGGCCATTGATTTAGGAATGAAAACGGAAGAGGTAAAGAACAATGCTCAATTAATGAATCTAATGCAGAATTTCTATCCTTATTTTTATATTAAAGGGATAAAATCTTATTGGGCACAGGAGATGCTCAAAGAGGTAAATAAAGGGAAAAGTGAAGAAGAAGTGCTTAATTTCTTCGCGCAGTTTTTCCCTGTTTTAAAGAAAGTGGAAGAGATACTTCAAGATTTTCCCGAGGAATTGACCTTAACCCAAGCCGGGAGAGAGAGTCTGCTTAATAAGATTTTAAAAGAAAAGAGAGAGGAAAAGGGTAGGGAACTAACTCCTGAAGAGATTGCCCTCTTTAGTGGAGAAGATTACTTAAAAGCGCAGTTTAAAAACGGAGTAGTCAGTTTCTGGACAAGGGAGATGTTGAACAAGGGCCTGACTGAGGAACAACTGCGCGAGACTTTCCGAGGAAGAAGAAGTGCCTTACCCCTCCTTTCCACTTACTTGGGTAAAGCGGCAGACAATACTGACCCCTTTGTGAATGGACTTTTATCTTTGGTGGCAGAAGGTTTAAGAGAAGGGGAGTTTAACATTGTGCAGGCAATTGATAAGGAATTTATCTCGGCTTTAATCGGTGAGGAACGCGAAAAAATTCTTTCCTTGATGTATGAAATTGCCAGACTCTCCAGCTTCAGTGATTTCTTAGGAATAAAGAAAATTGCGGGGACGGATAAAGAGGTGGAATTGCAGATTGAGGAACTTTCCACAAATCAGAAGGGATTCTTGATGTATCTGACCAATCTTGCCTGGAGACTGGCGAAGAAATTGAGTAAGCAGGATGCCTTGCAGGAAATCGCCGACCGGCTTTCTACCTTAAAAGAATTTTTAATGCTCTATGGTTGGACAAAACCTGAGGAGATAGAGAAACTTATTTCTGATTCTCGTCTGATGGGAAGGCTTTCCTTCTTTGTGGATGCAGTAGCACCTCTAAGCAGATTAGAAATAGAGAAACAGGCGAGTTCGCGTCTCTTCACTGATTTCTTAACCCGCTACAATAATGGGAAACCCATACCTGAAGATTTAAAATCCTCTTTGGGAGAAAAAGTTAACTGGACTAATGAGATGTGGCAGGTCTTTAAGGGGCATTTAGAGAAATTCTTGGGAAGGAAACTGCTCTCTTCTCAAGCAAAGGTGAAAACTTTACCCAAGTCAACGATTAGCGAATCTACTCCTGTAGGCCAGTTTGTAAAAATGGTGCGCAGTCAATTAGGAGATGAAGAAGTTTTACGCATTAATAAATTTGTGCGCGATGTCTTGGGAGAAAGTATCTTAGAAAATGAAGGAGATTTTGTCTATCAGCACCATCTGGATAAAGAACTTCTGCATCGCTGGGCAGTAATTTTGGAAACCTTTATCGGGAAGTCTAAGGATGTAAAAGAATTGGAGGAGAACTGGAAGAGATTAATTACCAAATTTGTAGAGATTAGTCGGAAATTTGAGCCCTATATGTCGGAATATTTAAGAGAGGATTACGATATAGGAAATAGTGAACATACCGGATTAGTTGGCTGGCTTACAGAAAGAGTATTTAACAAGGCTTTAAAATGGCTCTATGAGGCAAAGTATAGGGACCTAAATCCTGAACCGAACTGGCTCAATCCAAGCTGGTTATTGAATAAGGAAACGGAATTGGTGGAGAAAGAAATCAAGTTTGCCATTGAATTGCGTCCTTATGTAGAAGCAGCGCATCTGATGCGCATTGACCCCTTTAATCCTGCCTATTCCGGAGTGTGGTGGTTCTATGTGGATGGTTTTATGGCAAAAGAAAGACCCTATGCGGTTTATCCGGCCGGTTTCTTTGTCAGTGAGAAAGCCCTTAAACAGCATTTGAAAAATCAGGCGACCTTATTTGTAGATTTATTAACTAAACCTTCAGCTTCTATGAATGGGGCAGCCGCCATTCAATTTATGGTTTATGCTGGACGGATTGAGCAGATAGAGAGTTATTTCAAAAAATACAATGGTTTGGATACAGAATTTATTGGTGTGCTTTCCTATTTTGCTCAGGAGCATATTTTTAATAAGATTCAGGGAAGTGGAGATTGTGGGCCAGTCTCAGACTTCACTGGAGCGATAAACTGTAATGCCGGACTTAGCTTTGACGGTCCCTTACCTGATGCCAAACCATTACAACGAGGTAAACCCAGTGCTTTAGCGATTCTTATGCCTTATGTGTCAGAGTTACTTTACGGAGATGCAGAAAGATTACGGATGAGACAGACGGATAGTGATAAGGAAGGGATTGAAAATGAAAACTTGGTAAAAAGTTTGCTTAATTTAATTGATGAATGGAATGGGAGAAAGAACGGTAAGGTAAATAGAAGACAGGCCTGGGACTGGTCCGCTTTTTATGGCTGGGAGAAATTAGACAAGGATGGCAAACCTACTGGGATAATTACGAATGGTATTCCAGCAGGTAATGAGGTTACTGCGGATGCTCCGGAGGGAAGATACGGCTATATTTTAAATCAAACTCTTCTTGCCCAGATTCAGGTTACCCTAAAGATTGCCCAGCAAATAAAGGAGAAGGTAGCAGAATTATTGGGTGTGGAGAGACTTGATTTTAATAATCCAGAACATTGGAAATTCTTGATTAAGAAAGCCCATGAGGTTTATATTTCCGCAAGAAATACTGCCTTAGACTGGGAGAATGAGGGGAGGATTCCCACCCTGCGCTACTGGACACCGGACCTGGCACTGTTAGAAGATGACCTTAGTTCAGTAACCAATCCTATTTTTGAAAAAGTTAATTATAAGCGAACAATTTTCAATCAACTTCCTCTGCGTTCTGCTCATTTGAAAACCGGGGAATGGCTTCTTCCCCAGTTTAAAGATGAATGGAGAATCCAGGCGCTTATTCTTCCTTATTTAAAAGAAAAGGATAAAGAATTGAAATTAGATGCTCTGCTTACCCATTCTCTTCTTAAAAATTATTTTCTGATTTCTAAAGACCTGGGGAAGGAGATTGTGCTGGATAAAATTAAAGAAGAGGAGATTTTAGAGAGAGGGCTTTCTATCTTCAAGGAAAAAAATAGTATAGACATTTTACCC
>JAMWCG010000163.1 GCA_023818555.1 Candidatus Omnitrophota bacterium | reverse complement strand
CAACCTCACCTCCTTAAGGAGCTATTTTAATTGCACTTGCCAGACCAAAGATGGGTAAGAACATCGCAATCACAATTACCCCGATAATGGTCCCCATAAAGATTAAAACTACCGGCTCAAAGGCAACCGTAAAGCGGGAAACAAAGGCATCAATTCTTTCCTTATAAAATAATCCCAGGCGATAAAGCATATTCGCCACTTCTCCTGCTTCCTCTCCTACCTCCACCATCTCAATTACAATGGGCGGAAAGACCCCGCTTTCTGCCATGGGCCGGGACATACTCTGTCCTGCCCTTACCGCATCTTTTACTTTTTCTAAGGCGGATTCAATTAACTTATTTCCTGATGCCTTTTGCACAATCTCCAGGGCATAGAGAATGGGCACTCCACTTTTAATTAAAACACTAAAAGCAGAGGCAAATCGCTCTAAGGCAACCATTAAGAATAAATTGCCAAAGAGAGGCAATTTCAATTTCCAGCGGTCCAATAGCCAGCGACCCTCTTCTTTCTGAGAAAATTTTCTCACTGCAAAGATTATAGCAATTACACCCAGAATTTCAAGGAGAAAATAGCGTCTGAGTAGAGAACTTATTTTAATAATCAGGGAAGTCAGAAAAGGCAGTTCTACCTGGAATTCATTAAAGATGCGCTCAAAAATGGGAATAATTCTCCCGATGAAGATAGCCAAGGTGGAAAAAGCAATCAGGGTAAGTATGGCGGGATAGACTAAAGCGGAAATCACCTTTCTCCTTAAAGCCCCGGCTTCCTCTAAGTATTTAGCAATCTGGTCAAAAACAAAAGGGAGCTGTCCGGAAGCTTCTCCGGTCTGCACAAGATTTACCCAGAAGGGAGAAAAAATCTTGGGATGTCTCTTTAGAGCCTCACTTAAGGCTTTACCTGCCTCCACTTCTTTTCTTACTAAATATAAAACCTTATCCAGAGTATGTGATTCAATTTGGTCAGAAACTACCGTCAAACTTCTTAAGAGAGGCACTCCGGCATCTAAGAGCGTGGCTAATTGTCTTGCCAATAAAATTAAATCATCCAGCCGCACTCCATAATGATAGTGTTTTTTTCTTCCGAAAGTCCGGGAAACCAGCTCTTCCCGGGTGGCTTGCACAATGGAGGTAACTAAAAGTCCTCTCTCCTGAAGAAGGACAAGCAGAGTATCCTGGTCTTTTGCCTCTAAGGAACCGGATTCAATCCTCCCTTCTTTGGTCCTTGCGGTATAAATAAATAAAGGCAACTATTCCCCTCCTGTAAGAGTAACCCGCATTACCTCCTCTACATCGGTAATTCCCTGGGCAACCTTCTGCATTCCGGATTCCCAGAGCGTAAGCATTCCTTCACTACGGGCAGCCTCTCTCAAAATATCAGTTCCCGAACCCTTCTCAATCAAAGCCCTTATTCTCTCGGAAATAGGCATAATTTCAAATATCCCAATCCTTCCTTTATAACCGGTTTGATTACAGGCAGGACAGCCCTTATGTCTGTAAAGGAGGTCTTTAACGATTTTCTCCTTCTGCATAAATTCTTTGCTGGGTTCATAGGGTTCTTTACATTCCGGGCAGAGCTTACGCACCAAACGCTGGGCAGCCACGAGAAGGAGAGAGGGAGCCAAGAGATATCGCTCTGCCCCGATATCTATCAAACGGCCGATGGCGGTAGGGGCATCATTGGTATGCACGGTGCTCAAAACTAAGTGCCCAGTTAAGGAAGCCCGGATACAGATTTCCGCAGTTTCCAAATCCCTTACCTCCCCCACTAAAATCACATCCGGGTCCTGCCTTAAGAAAGAGCGCAGAGCAGTAGCAAAAGTAAGCCCAATCTGTGGCTTCACCTGAACCTGATTTATCCCTTCAAAACGGTATTCTACCGGGTCCTCCACGGTTAAGATATTTATGCGCGGAGATTTTATAGCATTTAAGGCGGCGTATAAAGTAGTGGTTTTACCACTCCCGGTGGGACCGGTTAAGAGAACTAATCCATAAGGAGCGGAGATGGCTTTGTGGAAAATCTCCAGTTCTTTTGCTTCAAAACCCAATTCTTTTAGGTCCAGGGGGACCTGAGATTTATCTAAAAGCCGTAAAACTGCTTTTTCTCCATAAATGGTAGGAATAATAGAAACTCGGATGTCCACCACCCGCTCCCCAATCTTTACCATAAATCCTCCGTCCTGAGGAAGGCGCTTTTCGGCAATGTCCAGTTTAGCAAGAATCTTAATGCGGGAAATCAATGCCTGTCTTAAATACTGGGCGGGAGGAGGAATCTCATGTAAAATCCCATCAATCCGATAGCGGAGAACTATTTTATCTTTAAAAGGCTCAAGATGGATATCGGAAGCACGTTCCTCAATTGCCTGCCGGATAATTAAGTCTACTAACTTCACCACGGGAGCTTCTTCAGCCTTGGCAATTAAAGTGTCTAAACTCAAACTCTCCTCTTCCATGGTTTCTTCTGAAATTTTTAATTCCTCCTCAGTGCGATAAGAGCTCTCAATCGCCTCTTTGAGCAGATTCTGTTTACCATAAAATTCTTCAATTGCTTTTTCAATCTCCGATTGAGTAGAAATAATGGGGTTTATCTCACAGCCAGTGATTTTTTTCAAATTGTCCAGAACAATTAAATCCGAAGGGTCAACCATGGCCACGGTTAAAGAATTAAAATGGCGAGAAATGGGAAGCACTTTATAGCGTCGGGCAAAATCCGCAGGGAAGAGGTCCTCCAAGCCTTCATCCTCAGCTGGCTTAAGTTGACCCTTGGAGAGAGAAACATAAGGAATCCCTAACTGTTTCCCCAGGGCAATGGCAATGTCTTTTTCACTGACCAGTTCCAATTTTACTAAAATCTCCCCCAATTTTGCCTCTTCCACCAACTGTGTCTGAAGGGCTTTCTGGAGTTGTTCCTCGGTAATCAACCCCTCCTTAATTAAAATCTCTCCCAATTTTTGTCTCTGTCTTGCCATCTTTACTGATTGAATTTATCTAAGGTTGCCTCTATTGCTTTCTCTTTGGGAAGATTGGGCGGAATGCTCATCTCCCGCTCCAGAGGTTCGGCACTTAAAGGAGAAGTATATTCTTTGAAGATATGAGGAGTGATAAATACAATCAACTCTTTATCGGTCTTATC
>JAMWCG010000162.1 GCA_023818555.1 Candidatus Omnitrophota bacterium | reverse complement strand
GATTGAGCGAAACTTCTTTAAAAATAGAAAGAAAGATTGCCGGTTTATTTCACGGAGAACTGACCTGTAGGGGAGAAATAAAAAAAATAAAAGAAATTAATGGAGAGGGGTGGTTTGAGGTAACCGATGGTTTACTCTGGGAATTACCCGTTTTGAGTAAATTGAGCAAGATTATAGAAATCCCCGGAATAGAAAAAAATGCATTTAGAGAGGCGCATGCCAATTTTGTGGTAAAGGACCAGAGAGTAACTACTCAGGACTTAGAACTAATCAGTAAACGGCTTACCCTTAAAACTCAGGGGAGTATCTCTCTAAATGGCGACTTAGACCTTAAAGTAAGGATAGAATTCCCCCCGGAAGAGAAGCCGGAAGGGACATGGGATAAAATCCAAGACATATTATTGAAAGGAACAGGAAATTTAATAAAAGAAATTCAAATAAAAGGAACAATCAAAAATCCCGAATATAAAATCTTGCCGGCTATTGAGAATATTTTTCAAAATATTCTACAATAAACCTTTTTATCTTTCTTAAAGCCCGACTACGATGGCTGATTTTATCTTTTATTCTCCCTCCCAACTCGGCAAAGGTTTTACTGTATCCATAAGGGATAAATACCGGGTCGTATCCAAAACCATAGTCACCTCGTATCTCTTTAGCAATCTTTCCGGAACAGGTTCCTTTAACCAATTTTATTAAGCCTTTAGGCTCTGCAAGGGCGATACAACAGACAAATTTTGCTTTTCTCTTATTATAAGGAAGACCTTCCAAGAGACTGAGAAGTTTTCTATTATTTTCTTCATAAGTAGCCTCCCTTCCAGCAAAGCGTGCCGAATAAACCCCTGGTTTTCCCTGCAAATAATCAACCACAAGCCCAGAATCATCAGCCAGGCTCAAAAGTTTTGTCCATCTTGCACATAAAAGAGCCTTTTTAAGGGCATTTTCTTCAAAGGTTAAACCCTCCTCTTTGATCTCAGGTAAATCACTAAAATCAAGCAGAGTCCTAATTTTTATATTAAGCCCTGATAAGAGATTCTCTATTTCTCTTCTTTTATCAAGATTATATGTGGCAATCACCAATTCTTTTTCATACTTCAAGTTTTAAAACCTCCTTCTCCATCTCAATTAATTCCATAATCCCCTTCTTTGCCAAGTCAAGTAAATTCTTCATCTCTTCAGAGGTAAATGGTTCTTTTTCTGCCGTCCCTTGAATCTCAATAAATTTGCCACTCCCGGTCATGGCTATATTCATGTCCACTTCTGCTCGAAAATCCTCCTCATAGGTTAAGTCGAGAAGGAGATTTCCTTCTACTATCCCCACACTTATTGCTCCTACATAATCCTTAATAGGCAATCTATTAACTAATCCCTCTTTGCGCATTCTTAACAAACAGTCCACAAGGGCAATGAAGCCTCCGGTAATAGAGGCAGTGCGTGTTCCTCCATCTGCCTGAATAACATCACAGTCTATCCAAATAGTTCTTTCGCCCAATTCTTTCAAATCCACAATTCCCCTTAAACATCTTCCAATAAGCCTTTGAATCTCCTGAGTTCTTCCACTTGGCCCGGTGCGTGTAGTCTCGCGTAGAGTTCGTGTTACACAGGCACGGGGAAGCATACCATATTCCGCAGTGATCCAACCGGAGCCCGTTCCTTTTATAAAAGGTGGAACCTTATTAATCTCCAAGGAAGCAGTACAGACTACCCGTGTATCCCCCAGTTCAATGAGACAAGAACCCTCCGCATTCTTTATATAGTTACGCACAAAATTTACTTTCCTTATTTTATCCCATCCCCTCAAATTATCTCTGGTCATATACATCACTTCCTTTCGTATCAATTCCCACAATCAAAGGAAAATCTTCTACCTCTAATCTATAAATTGCTTCTGTTCCCAACTCCGGCCAGGCAACGAGTTCTTTCTTCTTTACAAATTTTGAAAGATATGCACCTGCTCCACTGGGAGCAAGAAAGTATATGGCTTTATATTCTCTGATTGCTGATGCGATTTCCGGAGAACGTTTTCCCTTACCAATCATTCCTTTTAGACCAATTTTTAGAAGAGGGATAGTAAATCTATCCATCCTTGCACTGGTAGTTGGACCGCAGGAACCAATTATTTTCCCCGGAGGTTCGGGAGTAGGTCCGGAGTAATAAATCACTTGATTCCTCAAATCAAAGGGTAATTTCCTTTTCCTTTTAATCAAATCACAGAGCTTCTTGTGTGCCTGGTCTCTGGCTGTATAAATTATCCCATTCAACAAAATTTCTTCTCCTACTTTTAAGTTCTTTATAACTTTTTGATTAAGAGGAGCACTTATCTTTTTCATCCCTCAACCCAATTAACCTATAACACTATCTCTGCTGACCGGGTGGCATGACAACTGATATTCACTGCCACAGGAAGTCCGGCGATATGCGTGGGATAAGTTAAGATATTTACACCTAAGCATGTAGTCCTTCCCCCCAATCCCATCGGTCCAATACCCAACTTATTTATTTCTTCCCGTAATTCTTTTCTCAGTTTATGAATTTTATTTTGAATTTTGAATTCTGAATTTTGAATTTTCATCAAAGTTGCTTCTTTCGCCAGAAGCGCTGCCTGTTCAAATGTTCCCCCTATCCCAATCCCCAGAATAAAAGGAGGACAAGCATCGGGTCCTGCTTCTTTTACTACTTTAATCACAAATTCTTTAATCTCCTTCAGACTTGCAGTAGGTTCAAACATCTTAATCTGCGACTTATTTTCTGCGCCAAATCCTTTTACACACAAAGCGATTCTCAATTTATTTCCTTTCACTATGCGGGTATAAATAATCGCCGGAGTATTATCTTGATTATTTATTCTTGATAAAGGCTCACAGATGGATTTTCTCAAATATCCTTCTCTATAGGCTCTGCTTACTCCCTCGTTTATTGCCCCCTTTAAGTCTCCCACCACCTTTACCCCTTCTCCTATCTCTACAAAAACCACGACTATACCGGTATCCTGGCAAAGGGGAATCCTTTCTCTGCGAGCAATTTTAGCATTCTCTAACAAAATCCTTAGCATCTTTTTAGCCTGCTTATTTTTTTCTATGGAATAGGCATCTTTTAAAGATTTTACAATATCCTCACTTAAAATAAATTTTACCTTCAAAACTAATTCAAAGATAGCCCTGCCAATCCTCTTCGCCT
>JAMWCG010000161.1 GCA_023818555.1 Candidatus Omnitrophota bacterium | reverse complement strand
GAGCAGAAATAGAATGATTACACATATTAAAAAACAGATTACCGAGATTACCCTATTGGTCTTTGCTTTAAATTTATTCTTCTCAGATTTTTTTCTTCCCCAGAAGGCATTTGTAGAAAAGGTGATCGATGGAGATACTATTTTGCTAAGAGGAGGAAAAACTGTGCGCTATATTGGGATAGATACTCCGGAGATACGCAAAAGGGTAAAAGATAAATGGATATATTCTCCTCAGCCATTTTCTTTAGAGGCAAAGGAACTAAATCAGATGCTTGTTGAAAAAAAATGGATACGTTTAGAATACGATGTAGAGAAAAAAGATAGATATGGCAGACTCCTTTCCTATGTTTTTGTAGATGATATTTTTGTTAACGCCAAACTTCTTGAAGAAGGGCTTGCCTTCCTTTATACCTTACCCCCAAATGTTAAATATGTAGATAATTTCGTTTCTTTGCAGCGCAAGGCAAGGGAAGAAGAAAGAGGTATCTGGAAGATATACGCTAAAGGGACGCTCTTTCCAGAAGAGGCAAAAAAACATGTCGGAGAACTGGCAGAGGTTATGGGGAGGGTGACTAAGATAAAAGAGAAAGAGAAATTGCTGATTTTAATTTTTGGCCAGGCAAAAAAGGATGATTTTAAAGTGGTTATCTTTAGGAAAGATTTTAAGTATTTTTTAGCTCAAAAGATTGACCCGCTTACTTATTATACTGGTAAAAAAGTGAAGGTGTATGGTAAAATTAAATACTATGCAGGACCGGAAATAATTGTTACCCATCCCAGTCAGATAGAGGTATTAGAATGAAAGAGGTTTATGACTTGATTATTATCGGTGGCGGTCCAGCCGGTCTATCCTGTGCCATATATGCAGGGAGGGCAAAGTTGAATTCTCTTCTTTTGGAAAAATCTGCTTGGGGAGGAAATCTTCTATTTACGGAGAAGGTTGAAAATTATCCTGGCTTTTTTGAACCCATTTTTGCTTATAGACTTGCGGAAGAAATGAGAAAGCAGGCAGAAAAATTTGGAGCAGAGTTAAAGGAAGAGGAGGTTATAGAGATAGATATAAGAGGGAAAGAAAAAGTTGTTATTACAGAACAAGAAAGAATTTATCGAAGTTCTGCAGTAGTGATTGCTACCGGGACTCGCTATAAAGAGTTAGGGGTTCCGGGAGAATGGGGATTAGTAGGAAAGGGGGTTTCCTATTGTGGAACCTGTGACGGTCCTCTCTTTCAAAATAAAGAGATAGTGGTAGTGGGAGGGGGAGACACTGCCTTGGGAGAGACAATCTTTTTAAGTAGGTTTGCTAAAAAAATTTTTCTCATTCATCGGAGGGATAGATTTAGAGGGACAAAGGTTTTGCAGGAAAGGATTTTCGCTCTGCCCAATGTAGAGGTTTGCTGGGATACGGTAGTTTTAGAAATTAAAGGGGTGGAAAAGGTGGAGGGAGTAAGGATAAAGAATCTTAAGAATGAAAAGGAAGATTTTATCTCTTGTGCAGGGGTTTTTATTTTCATCGGAGTAAAACCACAGACCGAATTTATCCGCAAACTGATTAAGTTGGATGAGCAAGGTTTTATTATCACTGATGAAAAACTGCAAACTTCTCAGGAAGGGATTTTTGCCTGTGGGGATGTGAGAAAAAATAGTCTCAAACAAATAGTCAATGCCTGTGCCGAGGGAGCGTGGGCAGCCATCTCTGCGGAAAAATATATTGAGGAGGTAAAAAATGGTTAAAGAGATTAACGCAAAGGATTTTGAGGAGGAGGTTTTAAGGGAAGAGATGCCTGTATTTGTAGATTTCTGGGCGGAATGGTGCGGTCCCTGTAGGGCAGTTTCTCCCATAATTGAGGCCCTTTCCGAGGAGTATAAAGAAAAGATGAAGTTTGTAAAAGTAAATGTGGATAGATTTCCAGAACTTGCTTCCAAATACAAAATATTGTCCATTCCTGCAATGCTTATTTTTTATCAAGGTAAGGTAAGCGCTCAGACTTTGGGAAGCCAGACAAAAGCACAACTGAAAAATTTTATGGAAGAGTTTTTGAAGAAAAAATGAAAGAGGCGGGGTTTTATGAAAAATTGAATAATAATAAAGTACGCTGTTTTCTCTGTAGCCATCGCTGTCTAATTGCTGAAGGCAAGAGGGGAATCTGTGGGGTGAGAGAAAATAGAGGGGGTGTTTTATTTAGTCTTGTTTATGGGAAATTGATTTCCCAGCATATAGACCCGATTGAGAAAAAACCCTTCTTCCATTTTTTCCCTGGTTCAACTGCCTATTCCATTGCCACGGTGGGATGTAATTTTAAATGTGACTTTTGTCAGAACTACGAAATTTCGCAAATTGTCAGAGACCGTAATCAAATTCTCGGAGAGGAAGTTTCTCCCCGAGAGATAGTAGAAACTGCTTTAAAATGTGGCTGTCAAAGCATTTCTTATACCTATACTGAACCCACGATTGCTTATGAGTATTATAAGGAGGTAATGAAAATAGCAAAGGAAAATGGACTTCATAATAATTTTGTTACCAATGGCTATATGACTGGAGAAATGCTTAAAGATACTTATGGATACTTGGAGGCAGCAAATGTAGACCTGAAATCTTTTGATAATGAATTTTATAAAAAAATTTGCGGAGCAAAACTTGAAGCAGTTCTGGAGACACTCAAGATAATGAAGGAAATGAATATCTGGTTGGAGATAACTACGCTCATTATTCCTGGGCTCAACAACTCTGAGGAAGAGATAAAAAAATGTGCGGAATTTATCTACAGTCTGGGAGAGGATATTCCCTGGCATATTAGCAGATTTTATCCCCATTATAGAATGAGTCATCTGCCTCCTACTCCGGTCTCCACTTTAAGAAGAGCAAGAGAGATAGGTTTAGAAACAGGTTTAAAATATGTCTATATAGGGAATCTTCCCGGGGATGAAGGAGAAAATACTTATTGTTATAATTGTAGAGAGCCTTTAATCTTAAGGGAAGGCTTTTTCGTCAGGAAAATAAACTTAGTTAAAGACAGATGTCCTAAATGCGGTTTTAAAATTGATATAGTAACAGAATAGCAAAAGATAAATTGGTTCAAATGCATTTAGTTTTTGTGAAAGTTATAGCAATAGTTTCATTTCTTTTAACCTTAGCTTTTCTTATTCAAATTTCTTTAGCTCAAGTTCAGTTTTACAGTATAGATGTAAATTTAGAG
>JAMWCG010000160.1 GCA_023818555.1 Candidatus Omnitrophota bacterium | reverse complement strand
GTCTGCTTTAAAGATGCTTGTCTAAAAAATTCCTGCGTTTCAAAAACATTTTCCGGGAAAACCACTGCCTCACAGAAAGCATCCTTCATCCCTGAACTATCTTCCAGATAGTCCTTGATAATCTCTTTATCTTCCTTACAAATCATTTTTTATTATCTTATTAAAATAAAAAATAAAAACATTTCTCTTTTAGATTCCCATTAAGAATGGAGGAAAAATTATTTTTCCCAGGAGACTAATTTATTGTCCTCAAAAATTAAACTTATTTCTGGCTTAAGCGCGTATTTCTTATATCGGGAGGGGATTTTATAAATCCACCTCTCCTTTCTCCTTTTTCCATCCTGGATAAAAAGGTCACGCGTTATCTCCCCAAATTCCGAATGGGCAATCCATCTATTATACCACTCGGGCTGAAAAATTTCTTTTTCTTCTCCCACGATGGTCTTTTTCTCAAAAGGCTTGCCATAAAGGAAAATTATTCCCTGGGGAGATAAACCTAAAAGATAATTACTTATCCCCGGGCGAGCGAGGTCGCGTTCTAAACGGAGATAATTCTCTATATCCTGACTCACCGTCGTCTCCGGTTCTTTTTGTGGAAGCGTCTCTTCCTTCTTACCTACTGAGGGAGGAGGAGAGGATAACTTTGTGCCCTTAAGTTTTTCTTCTAACGCCTGATAGAGAAGATTCCTTGCTTCTTCTTTCTGGGTAAGTTCTTTATAGAGTTGCGGGGCATATTGAGAAAGTAAACTCCGGGCTTTCTGCACCCAGGGGTCATCAGGAGAACCAATTTCTATCCGCCTCTGGAGATATGGAACTGCTTTTTCCGTTAATCCCCTTGAAATGTAGAGTAAAGCCAGATTCATCATTGCCTCTCCATAATTAGGGTCTATGGAAAGTGCTCTCAAATACTCCTTCTCTGCACGCTCAGACCATCCTTTCATTTCATAAATTATCCCCAGGTCATTGTGGGGAGGAGCATAACAGGGGTCAAGTAAACAGGATTTCTGTAAGAATTTTATTGCTTCATCATAATCTTTATTCTGCCAGGCAAGATATCCCTTCATCCGATAATCTATCGCGTCCCGAGAAAATATCTTTGCCTCACCAGAATTAATCCCTAGCCAGAAAAATAAAGATATAAAAAATATCTTTCTCATCTCAATTATATATTTTCTTTGCCTCTCTATGTGCCATCCTTAACGGCTCAGGGATACGATATTTTTTACATAGACTAAGTATTATTCTCAGGGCGGTAAATAAATCAATTTTATATCCACAAGAGACAAAAACTGGTTTAACATTTTCCCGGGTTCGCAAAACTGCACCTACAATCTCTCCCCGCTCATCTTTTAGCCAACAGTGACTTCCCTTTTTCTTCCCCAAATTACTTAAAAGATATCTTCCTACCAAAATATTTTTTGCACAACCAATGGAAGGCTTATTCAAGAGTATACCCAGATGTGTAGCCAACCCCATTTTTCGGGGATGGGCTATACCCTGTCCATCAAAAATAAACAAATCTGGTTTAGTCTTTATCGTCTTAAAACAAGAAACAAAAACCGGTCCCTCCCTGAAAGAAAGTAGTCCCGGGATATAAGGGAATTTACAAACCAGTTTTTTCTTCACCATCTCTAAGAGTTTAAACTCCGGAAAGCTAAAGACACAAACTACTCCATAAATCTTATCTTCTTTAAACCAGGCATCGCAACCAGCAATGGTTTTAATCTCTCCTTTAAACTCTCCCAATTTAATCCTTTTGCTTAGCCTTTTCTGAATTTCAATTGCTTCATACGGAGAAACTTTCCAAGAATGCAATTTTAAAACTCTCATTTAAACTTTTCTTTCTTCTCTCCCACAGATTTTCCACAATTGAGACAGCGATAATCATAGAGATTACCATCAGGAAGAATTAAGAGCAAAACCTCTTCCACTGGCATTGAACCACCGCAATTATCGCAGTAGAGGTGAGTAGCGACAAATTTTTCAAATTGTGATTCGTTATTCTTCATCAAAAACTACCGGTTTTCTTAAAGTCTTTTTCTCGGCACGGATATGCTTTTCTCTTAACATCTTTTCCTTTGCCTGCTTACTTCTTTTCAGCTTCTCTTTCTTTATCTTATAAATTCTTTCTTTCTCTGCACATTCTCTTTTTCTTAGTAGGGATTCTATTTTATTTACAAGTATCCTTCTGGCTAAAAACCTATTCAGAGCTTGAGAGCGCTCCTGACTACATTTAACTGTAATCCCTGTGGGGAGGTGCTTCAAATAAACACAACTGGATACTTTATTTACATTTTGTCCTCCCTTACCCGGAGAGCGCACAAATTTCTCTAAGATGTCTTTCTCAAAGATAGATAAGGAATTCATCTTTTCAGACAATTCCTTTACCTTCTCTGGATTTAATCCTCTCTCCATTGGATTTAAGCGCCTTCAAGGTCCTTGATTTCCTTGCTCATCTCTTCTCTCACAATCAATAAGATAGCTGAGTGGGGTACCACTAAGAACCTTTTCTTCTCAAATTCAATCTCAATTGCCGAATTGCGCAAAAATATACAGTAATCTCCTTCTCTTGCCTCCAGAGGAAAATATTTTTTCTCCTTCCGATGGGTTGCCCAGGGTTCTTCTTCTAATACTGATGGGTCAGGAACTGGATACCCAGGCCCTACCTTCACCACTCTGCCTCCCTGGACCTTGTCCTTCTCTTTAACTCCTTCAGGAAGATAAAGCCCGCTTTCGGTCTTACCCTCTCCCGTATCCGGGTCTATTAAAACCCTGTCTCCTACCAAGATCAATTCCTTCATCTATCCTCCAGATTATATTATACCATAAATTATTCTTTATCAAGAATGATTACTTCCGGCTTGCATAACCGCTTAAATTCCTCGGCATCTTTTCTTGTCCCCACAATACTTCCCCAGTGCATGGGAATTGCTACTTGAGGATTGATAGTATTTGCTGCCTCTGCTGCTTCTTTAGCATTCATCGTATAAGTTCCCCCTACAGGAAGAAGAATGATCTCCGCTTCAATCTTTTTCATTTCCGGGATAAATTCGGTATCGCCCGCGTGATAGACTCTTTTTCCCTCTACAGCGATTACAAAACCCAAGTATCCATTCTCCTTAGGATGGAAACTCTTATATAGATTATAAGCAGGAACCCCTTCTACCTCTATTTCCTTAAGCTTAATTTTTTCTCCGGGTC
>JAMWCG010000159.1 GCA_023818555.1 Candidatus Omnitrophota bacterium | reverse complement strand
AAGAGTTCATTGTATTTGGCAATACGTTCCGAACGGCATAAGGAACCAGTTTTAATCTGCTCCGCCTGTGTCCCTACTGCCAGATGGGAAATAAAAATATCCTCGGTCTCTCCCGAACGATGGGAGATAACGATTGTATAGTTCTTGGACCTCGCTATTTCTATTACCTTAAGTGTCTCCGTAAGTGTCCCAATTTGATTTAATTTTATAAGTATAGAGTTAGCCACGCCTTCCTGAAAACCTTTCTTCAATCTTTCGGGATTAGTAACAAACAAATCGTCTCCCACCAACTGAATCTCTTTACCCAACCTTTCCGTCAACAGTTTCCATCCTTCCCAGTCGTCTTCGGCTAAGCCATCCTCAATAGAAAAGATAGGATATCTGTTGAGCAAATTCTCGTAAAAATTAACCATATCATAACTGCTTTTTTCGGAGGGAATCTCACTTTTCAGAACATACTTCCCATTTTCATAGAAAGCACTCGCTGCAGGGTCTAAAGCAAGAAAAACATTTTCACCTGGTTTATACCCTGCTTTTTCTATGGCTTCCAGGAGAAGTTTAAGGGCTTCCTCGTTAGAACCGAGGTCGGGGGCAAAACCACCTTCGTCACCTACCCCCGTAGAAAGCTTTTTCTCCTTAAGTATCTTCTTAAGGGTATGAAATATCTCTGCCCCGGCTCTCAGCGCTTCTCTAAAAGAATTAAATCCCATAGGAGCGAGCATAAATTCCTGTAAATCAAGATTATTATCCGCGTGGAGCCCGCCGTTGAGAACATTCATAAGAGGAATGGGGAGAAATCTTGCCTCTTTTCCTCCCAGATAGCGATAGAGGGGTATCTTTTTGGCATAAGCGGAAGCACGGGCGACAGCAAGGGATACTCCTAAGAGGGCATTTGCTCCTAAATTCTTCTTCTCCTTTGTGCCATCAAGTTTAATCAACAAATCATCTATTTTCCTCTGGTTAAAGGGGTCCTTCCCTTTCAAATTTGGGGCAATAATTTCGTTGACATTCTTTACTGCTTTTAAAACCCCTTTACCTCCAAAACGCAATTTATCCTGGTCACGAAGTTCTAAAGCCTCATGCTCTCCCGTAGAAGCCCCGGAAGGGACACAGGCACGTCCCAATATACCATCGGAAAGAATAACATCCACTTCTACTGTCGGGTTGCCCCGGGAATCTAAAATCTCCCTGGCTCTAACTTTCTCTATAACTGGCTTCATTCTAAAATCATCACTCTCCTTCCTACTATTTTTAATTTACCTTCCACAAATAATTTTATGGCTAAAGGATAAATTTTATGTTCCTCCCTGTGAATGCGTTCTGCTAATGTCTCTTCTGTATCCTCATCTTTTACTTCCACTGCACTCTGCAGAATTATAGGGCCATGGTCCATTTTCTCATCTACAAAATGAACTGTAGGGCCGGTAATCTTTACCCCATAATCTAAGGCATCTTTTACTCCCTGAGTTCCTTTAAAGGAGGGAAGAAGTGCAGGATGAATATTCAAAATTCTATTTCTATATCTTCTTACAAAATTTGGACTGAGCATACGCATAAAACCAGCCAGACAGACCAGATCAATTTTCTTCTTCTCCAAATGTTCAATAATCTTTTTCTCAAAATCTTCCCGTGTAGAAAAATTCTTCGGCTCCACCACTACACTTTCAATACCTGCCTCCCTTGCTCTTACCAAAGCATAAGCATCTTTGTTATCAGATACAACCAGAGAAAGCTCGGCTTTAATCTCACCTCGTTTAACTGCCTCAATAATTGCCTGGAGATTGCTCCCTTTACCGGAACAAAAAACTGCAATCCTCATCTTGGAAAACTATCCCTTCTTTTCCTTATCTTCTGATGTCTTCTCTTCAATAGTCTCTTCTTCTCTCATTCCCTTTTTAAATTCACCGATAGACTTTCCTAAGGCACGGGCAATTTGGGGAAGGCGACTTGCACCAAAGACAAGAAGAAGAATTATCAAAATTACAGTCAACTCCGGCAAACCAATTCCAAACATATCTCCTCACCTCTTGTTTAATAGTTAACTACCGACAATTGCTTTATCCTCTTCAGCATATTGGGATGGGTGCTTAAAATTTCCAGTAATTTATCTGCAAAAGATAATTTAAGGCGTTTTGTGCGCAAAACTTCCAATTCATTTTGGTCAATGGTTCCGGACATATCCAAGTCAAGTTGCCTCAATTCGTAGACCTCGTTAAATGCCCTTGAAGGGTCATTGACAAAAAATGCTTTCAGACCCTCTATTTCTCTTAACTCCTCTTTATCCATCCGGGCAGAACCATAAACTAATTTATAGAGTGCCGAAGCAAGCCAAGAAGGCTGATTCTCTAAGCGGAGCGAACCGAGGTCAGCAAAATATTCCCGGATGCGTGAAGCATAGAGAACTAAGAGATTGGTAAGAAAATAAAAGAGAAAGGCAACTAAACCAATTAAGGCGGTATTCTGACCGCGTTCATCTCTCCTTCTGCCTCCCCCGAACCACATAAAATGCCAGGCAATTCTATAGAGAACCATCGGAATTACTGAAAGGACAGTAATGGTAAAAACATCACGGTTTTTTAAATGGCTTATCTCATGTCCCAGAACCGCACGGAGTTCATCCTTGTTCAGGAGTTTAAGGATTCCCGCGGTTACACATACCCTCCCATTGCGCACTCCGTGACCAAAAGCAAAGGCATTGGGCAAAGAAATGGGAGAAATACCAATTTTGGGCTGGGGAATACCTGCCTTTTTCGCCAGTTCTTCCACCATTTGATGTAATTCAGGTGCTTCTTCTTTATCTATGTATCTCACCCGCATTGACCATTCTACTATTTTTGGACCAATTAAATATTGAATGAACATTAAAAAGAGAGAAATGCTCAAATAGAAATAAAAATTGGTTATGCCCATCTGTCTCCCAATAATAGTGACTATGGCATAGAGAATAGCAAAAAGAATTGCCAGTAAGATAAACATTCTTACTCTTAAGAAAAACATTTTAACCACCTCCTTTTCTCAGATTTAAATTTTTTTAATTATACCATAAAAACTTACCCGCTTCCACAATTTTAGATACAAAAAAATTGATTGAAGATGCGGGAGAAGATATCTTTGGTTATTTGATAAGAGAGATTTAAAAACAAGGAGAGAGAGAAGCGTGAAAATATCCGGCTCAAAATAAAAGAAATGCTCAGAAGATTAATAAGATAAATCAAAGTAAGAGAGAATAG
>JAMWCG010000158.1 GCA_023818555.1 Candidatus Omnitrophota bacterium | reverse complement strand
TTTAAATATTCATCTTAATTTCTCTTTTATGGCTTCAGCTAAAGCCACGATGCCTTTTTCAATAACCTCTGGGGCATTCATGGAAAAATTTAGACGCAGATAGTTGCGTAGTTTGGTAGGGTCTAAATTAAAAGGATGCCCAGGAACAAAGGCAACCCGCACGGTTTCTCCGTTGAGTTTGATTCCCTTTTCGGCTAATTCTTGTAGCAAAATTTCTGTATCAATTTTCTCCGGTAGTTTAACCCAGATGAAAAGTCCTCCTAAGGGTTGGGTGAATTCAATTTGAGAGTCAAGCTCTCTGAGATGTCTGTTTAGGACAGCATACATTGTCTCCGCTCGTTTTTTATATTCCGGAATGATTACATTTTGGACATGGTTGTCCATTCCACCATTTTCAATAAATTTTGCCACTAACATCTGAGAAAGGGAATCAGTCTCTCCTACAGTTTGCTCTTTTATCTGCGTTAAGCGAGCGATAATATGTTCGGGACCCACAACATAACCAATACGCAAGCCCGGTGAGAAGACCTTAGAATTGGAAGTTAAATAGATTACTGTCTCACCCTCTTTATCTAAGGAACGCAGAGAAGGAATTCTCCTTCCCGGATACCCTGCATACCAGGCAACTTCACCGTAAGGGTCGTCTTCAATTATTTTTATTTTCCATCTTTGTGCCAAGGATAAAATTTTTTGGCGCTGTTCAAGGGGCATAATCTTTCCGTCAGGGTTGCCAAAGGTAGGTGTAAGATAGAGAAATATTTCTTCCCCGTATCTAATTTTTCTTTCCTGGATGAAATCTTCTAACTTCTTCAATCCCTCTTCTGAAGCCAATTCTTTTTCTAATTCTTGATGAATAATTTGTTCCTTCCCATTGGATAGATAAGGCATAAAAGCAGTTAAAGCTCCAAGGTAAGTAGGCAGATTGGTTATAATCTTTGCTTTTGCACCATATTCGCCAATCATCCTTCCCAGGAGGTCTAAGCCTTGCTGGCTTCCATCAGTGACCAAGATATTCTCAAATTTTGTAAGTATCCCTCTTCTGCTCAGCCAAGTTCCTATAGCATTTTGTAAGCGGGGCAGACCTCTCAGGGGTGCACTCTTTAATGCCTCCTCCCATTCCTGAGGAGTGAGATTTTGGAGAATCTCTACTAACGCATCAAAAGGGAATAGTTCAGGTGCGGGGATGCCCCCAGCAAAAGAAATAATATTTTTTTTCTGAGTGAATTTTAAAATCCGGCGAATCTCTGAAGGCCACATATTTTTACCTTTTGAGGAGAGGAGTGTTTTAATTTCGGCTTCGCTGAATGTCTCAACTGCCCCGCTAAAATGAGCAGGGTCAAATAAACCCGGATTTAACTGGAGATTATGTTCTAAAAATTCGGAAAAGATTACCTGGGTTAAAGCATTGGGATGGAGAGTCAAACCTTGTTTGGCAATCTCTATTTGCTTTAAGATCTCTGCAGGAGCCAGAAGATAGCCTAACCTGAGGCCCTCTCCTAATAAATAGGAAAGTTCTCCCAGATAGACCACCCGATTATACTCATCAAGGGATTTTAGAGGGATAGATTTCTCTTTTACCTTAGGCCGGCTTGAGGCGTCCTCAACTATAACCACATTATAATTTTTGGCTATGGCATAGAGAAGTTTTTTATTTTCTAAAGTTATGGGATTACCTTCCAGTGTATCTGAGAGAAGATAAATAATCTTGACTTTACCCTCTTTTAACTGTCCTTCCAATCTATCCAAATATTTATTAAAGTCAAAGCCAATTGTTTTCGCTCCCAAGAAATGGAATGGCCTTAATTCTCTTTCAGAAAGGTCAGAATTGCTCTGGTATAAGACAATATCTCCGGGATTAATAAATAATTGCCCTAAAATAGTCCGCATTTCGGAAAATCCGTGCAGGTTGATAATATTCTTCTCCGGATCTGCAAGAATATTTTCCTGCTTCATCATCATTGCAATCTGCTGTCTAAGCAGGTTATCTCCTTGGGTTATTCCATATTGAAGGGCAGCAATCGCCCGGCTCCCCGGCTGGGCCCGCTGAGGGTCTTTAAAAACGGTTTTGAAGATTTTGAGAATTGTTTGTTGGGGAGAGATTTCTTTTATGCGCCGAAAATTATCTCTGGGGAAAGGTTTCTCTAATTTAGATAAGAGTGGAGAGGAGAAGAGCAGGGGACTGAGAAATAATAAAATTTTTAAAAACATGGCTTAGTGCTTATTAAATTTTGAAATGGTAGTTGAAGCTGAATCTACGATTTTAAAAATTAATTGTAAGGTAATGAATTTAAATAAAACCCATACATTTTTCTTAAAAAAGTATAACTTATATTTCCATATTTGTCAAGGGGTTGTGCAACAGCACACCCGCACATACCCTTGACAAAATATAAAAATCGTGTTATATTTTTATAAGAACACCAATGAATTAAAAATGTTTAGAAGAAGATGAAGAAAAAAATATTTTTTACTTTAATTTTTTTAGGTTTGTTAAAATCTGATAATACTTTTGCGCTTTCCTCCCTTATGTATAAACAGGCGGAAGAATATTATCGCCAGGGAATGAGAGAAAAAGAAATGGGAAATTTTGCCGAGGCAAAGAAATATCTCCAGAAAGCGGTGGCGATAAATCCTGCACTTAGGGAAGCGCATATGCAACTGGCTAACCTTTATGCAAGAGAGGGCCGGGACGCGGAGGCAGAGAAATTTTATAGAAAGACAGGAGAAATTATACCTTCCGAAGAGATTGAATTTGTTGAACATAAAGAAGGAAAGATACTTAGAGAATTACCTTTCTCTGAATGCCCCGAGTGTGAAAAAAGAGAAATCTTTAAAGAAGCAAAGGAGTGGGAAACGGAGCTTATTGAAGCGGAGGGAGAAAAGAAGGAAATTTTCTTGAAGGAGTCTGGAGCGCTTGAAGGAAGATATACAGGAATTGTCCAGCGTGACTTATATAAGGCACAGAGAAAAGGTCCCACCATTGTTAGCAAACTTGACCCTTATCATCCGGAGCATAAAGATTTTAAAATTCCCTATTATAAAGACCGAGAAGGGCTTAAACTAACCCCTATTGTGGGAGTAAGGGGAGAATACAATTATGAAAAACAACTGGTGGGCATAGAAAGTTTGCTTCAGGAAGCACAGGAATTTAATCAGAGAGATACGGAACAGGCAAAGCGCTACATTACTTTAAACCGCAAGACAAGGCATGTAGAAGAGATTGTTTTACATTACA
>JAMWCG010000157.1 GCA_023818555.1 Candidatus Omnitrophota bacterium | reverse complement strand
ACCCGAGCCGTCTCTCATAGAGATTCTCAAGAAAAGTGGGGGGAGGAACAATTTAGGTCAGATTACTTCCCGGCATATTGGGGGAGGGCACAAGAGATATTATCGCAGGATAGATTTTAAACGGGATAAAATAAACATTCCCGCAGTAGTGGAGGCGATAGAATATGACCCCAATCGTTCCGCAAGAATTGCTCTTCTTAAATATGAAGATGGAGAGAAAAGATATATCCTTGCTCCTTTAGGGATTAAAGTGGGAGAGAGATTAGTCTCCGGACCGGAGGCGGAGATAAAACCGGGCAATGCTCTACCTCTCCGGAATATTCCAGTAGGAACAATGATACATAACATTGAATTAGTAAAAGGAAAGGGAGGGAAATTAGTAAGGTCGGCGGGTGGTTCAGCACAGATAATGGCTAAGGAAGGAAAATTTGCCCATATAAAATTACCTTCCGGAGAGATAAGGTTAATAAGCCTTGATTGTTTTGCCACAGTCGGTCAATTGGGTAACCTTGACCACAAGAATGTTTCCTTAGGGAAGGCGGGGCGTACGCGTTGGTTAGGGAGAAGACCTCATGTAAGAGGATTAGCAATGAATCCGGTTGACCATCCTCACGGAGGGGGGGAAGGGAAGACTGGACAGGGTAATCCGCATCCAGTTACTCCTTGGGGAAAACCTACCAAGGGGTATAAGACACGCAAGCGCAATAAATATTCTGACCGCTATATCATTAAAAGAAGAAAATAATTATTTTCACTCTTTAAAGGGTTATGCGAGTAACCCTCACAAATAAAGAGAAGAAACGATGGCACGGAGTGTAAAAAAAGGTCCCTATGTGGACGAAAAATTGCTGGAACATGTAAAAAAGACCATAAAACAGGAACATAAACCCATTAAGACTTGGTCCAGGCGTTCAATGATTGTTCCGGAGTTTGTGGGTTACACTTTTTTAGTTTACAATGGGCAGAAATTTATCCCGGTTTATATTACTGAACAGATGGTAGGGCATCGTTTGGGCGAATTTGCTCCCACCCGAACCTTCCGTAAACACGGAGGTATGGGGACTAAAGCCGCTGCGGAGGCCGGCACAAAAACCAGTTAAATAATTAAAAGAAATGGTTGCCAGGGCGATTTTGCGCTATTTAAGATTATCACCCCGTAAGGTCCGTCAGGTAATTGACCTTATCCGGGGGAAAGATACAGAAACTGCGGAAGCCATTCTTAGTCATCTCCATAAACGGCCAGCAGTCTATGTTTTGAAACTCCTTAAATCTGCAGTGGCAAATGCTGAATTTAAGGGACTAAAGGGTAGACGGTTATATATTTCCAAGATTACTGCTGACGGAGGTCCGATGTTGAAACGCTACCGGGCTGCTCCTTTTGGAAGAGCGGTAATGGTAAGACACAGGACTACGCATATCACTATAGAATTAGAGGAGATAAAGAAAAGTTGATATTGTTTTTTAGGGGAAGAATAAGATGGGACAGAAGGTTCATCCTTACAGTTTTCGTTTAGGATTATCCCGCAGCTGGCAATCGCGCTGGTTTGCCAAAGGGAAGGTATTTGCCAGATATGTAGTAGAAGATGCAGAAGTGCGTAAATACATTAAGAAAACCTTTCCTACCGCCCAGGTGTCTAAAATTGAAATTGAGCGGGTTACGGAGCGGGTTAAAGTAATTATTCATACTTCTCGTCCAGGAATTATTATTGGAAGAAGGGGTGCGGATATTGACCGTTTAAGAGAAGACCTACAAAATATTACCCAGAAACAGGTAGACATTGAATTGAGAGAGATTAAGAATCCGGCTTTAGATGCCCAGTTAGTGGCAGAGAATATTGCCTTCCAGCTGGAGAAACGCATTGCCTATCGCAGGGCAATTAAACGGGCGATACAATTGGCTATGGAAGGAGGGGCAAAGGGGGTCAAGATAGTTTGTGGAGGAAGGTTGGCAGGAGCAGAGATTGCGCGGAGTGAGACCTTCAAAACGGGTAAGATTCCTCTCCAGACGCTGCGTGCGGATATTGATTACGGTACCTGCGGTGCCCTTACGACCTATGGATATATTGGAATAAAGGTTTGGATATACAAAGGAGACACTCTCCTGGAAAAGAATAAAAAGGAAGAAATTAGTGCCCAGGAGAAGTTAACCTAAACTCATAGGCTACGAATAAGAGGTTAAGATGGCTTTATTACCCAAAAGAGTAAAATACCGCAAAGCACAACGGGGGAGACGCAAAGGGAAAGCAAGTTCAGGTTGTGAAGTTGATTTTGGCGAATTTGGGTTACAGGCTTTAGAGAATGCTTGGATAACTAATCAACAGATTGAAGCAGCAAGAATTGCCCTTACCCGGCATATAAAAAAGGGAGGAAAACTCTGGATAAGAATTTTCCCCGATAAACCGGTTACTAAAAAACCGGCGGAGACTCGCATGGGGAAAGGGAAGGGAATGGTTGACCATTGGGTAGCGGTGGTTAAGCGAGGAAGGATTCTTTTTGAAATGGAAGGTATTCCTGAGGATTTAGCGCGGGAGGCTTTTGCTTTTGCTTCCCACAAGTTACCCATTAAGACTCGGTTTGTGACGAGAAAACACTGAAGATGAAAGCGAAAGAATTGCGGGAACTCACCAGTGAGGAATTGAAACAAAAACTCTTTTCTTTAAGAGAGGAATTGTTTAACTTGCGTAAGGCTATCGCTACCGCAAAGCTGGAGAAACCGCACCGGATTAGACAAATCCGTAAAGATATTGCGCGTATCCTTACCGTTTTTCAGGAACGGGAGAAAGAGAATGTCTAAAATAAAAAGGAAAATTTTGTTAGGTAAAGTCCTTAAGGCAAAAATGCAAAAAACTGTGGTTGTTCAAGTAGAGAGGACAGTAATTCATCCACGCTATAAAAAAGTAATCCGGAAATATTCAAAATTTAAAGTTCACGATGAACAAGGAATAGCCAAAACTGATGTTGTTACCGTTCAGGGGGGAGCAATAATTACCAAAGGCAACGATAGCACCGTTATTCCTTCCCAAGAGAGCAAATTCGAATGGACTGAATCGGCCTATTTGGCCAACAAAATTTATCTTTATACTGACAAACCCATCTACCGGCCTGGCCAAGAAGTTTTTATCAAAGGAATATACAGGATTGGTTTTGATGGAAGTTACGAAATTTATCAGGAGAAAAAAATAAATTTGAAAATTTAGGGGTAGAATTAATTAAAGAGGTAGCTTCAAAAACTAATGATACAGATCGGAAGAGC
>JAMWCG010000156.1 GCA_023818555.1 Candidatus Omnitrophota bacterium | reverse complement strand
AATTGTTCCGGAGATTAAGAATTTTTCTCTTTCCTCCGATGAACTCTATAGAAATAAAAAAACTTTAACGCTGCATTTTCAGTTACCCCGGGGTAGTTATGGGACAATGCTGGTTAAGAGATTGTTTGCTAAATAAAGAGATTATTTTTCTTGAAATTTTTTTTTTCGGATTATAGAATTAAAGCAATCCTGCGAGGGTGGTGGAATGGGCATACACACAGGCCTAAGGAGCCTGGCTCTTCGGAGCGTGAGGGTTCAAATCCCTCCCCTCGCACAACCCCTTGACAAAAAGATAATAATATGATATAATTTATAAGGAAAAAGAGAAGGTTTTTTGTTTTAGGGTTAGGGAATATTTTTAAAAAGCCTTAGACTTAGGAGGGAAGATGGAAGAAAAATTTATGGAGAAGAGAGAGTCTCCGCGGCTTAAGATCAATTATTTGATGAAATACGGGAGAGAAAATGGGGTAGCCAGGTTCCATGCTTTTTTTAACGATATCAGTGAGAAAGGGTTAAGATTCCTGTCTAAGGAACACCTTCCGCGAGCCACTCCGTTATTTATAGAACTTCCCACTGAGCAAGAGCCCCTTAAGCTCTCCGGCCGCGTGGTCTGGCAGAATAGTTTGGGAAAAAATTTTTATGAGTTGGGAGTAAGTTTTGAAGAAGTTTCCGGGGAGAAGAAGACTTTACTGTGTAGATATATTGATACGCTCAAAGGGAAATTGAGATAATTTTTGGCTTTAAATCCTTCCTTGAATTTGATATAATGCAAAACGGTTTTTCTCTTCCTTTTTAAATTTAAGATTTTAAAAAGAGGTTGTTTTTATGCCTTCAGGATATCCATTTTCCGAGATTGAAGCAAAATGGCAGAGTTATTGGAAAGAGCATAACCTCTTCCAGGTCTTTCCGGATAATTCACGTCCTAAATATTATTGTTTAGAGATGTTTCCCTATCCTTCAGGGAAGATTCATATGGGGCATGTGCGTAATTATACGATTGGCGATGTGGTTGCCCGCTTTAAAATGATGCAGGGTTATAATGTGCTTCATCCGATGGGTTTTGATGCCTTTGGTCAACCGGCAGAAAACGCCGCCATAAAGCATAAGGCCCACCCTGCAGAATGGACTTATAAATGTATTGGCTGGATGCGCGAGGAACTGAAGCGGATGGGTTTTTCTTATGACTGGGAAAGAGAAATTTCCACCTGCCTTCCCGAATATTACCGTTGGAATCAATGGATATTTTTAAAGATGTTTGAGCGGGGACTTGCTTATAAAAAACTGGCGGCAGTGAACTGGTGTCCTTCCTGCTTGACTACCCTGGCTAATGAAGAAGTCGTGGGAGGTTCCTGTTGGCGCTGTGGAAGTGAGGTGGAACAGAAAGAATGGGAGCAATGGTTTTTGAAAATCACTGCTTATGAGGAGCGTCTCTTAGAAGATTTGCAGCAGCTTAAATACTGGCCTCCCCAGGTTATTACGATGCAGGAAAACTGGCTTGGCAAAAGTGAAGGGGTGGAAATTTATTTCCTGGAGAAAGAGACTAAGGAAATTATTTCGGTTTTTACTACGCGAGTGGATACCATCTTCGGGGCTACCTACATTGTGCTCGCTCCGGAGCATCCTTTGATAGAAAAATGGAGAAGGAGAATTTTAAATATTAAAGAGGTAGAAAATTATCTTAAAGAGACTAAACAAAAAACGAAGTTGGAAAGAACGGATTTAGCCTTAAAGAAAACCGGGGTAGAATTGAAGGGAATAAAGGCGATCAATCCGGTAAATAACGAAATTATTCCTGTCTGGATTGCGGATTATGTTCTCTTAGAGTATGGGACCGGAGCGATTATGGCAGTTCCTGCACATGACCAGAGGGATTTCTTGTTTTCTAAGAAATACAACTTGCCGATAAAAATAGTGATTAAGTCACCGGGAGAGCGGAGTAACAGGGCACCCGAAGAAATGACGGAAGCTTATGAAGGGGATGGGGTTCAGATAAATTCTGGTCAGTTTGATGGTCTGCCCAATACCATAGCTAAAGAAAAAATTGCGCAATGGATGGAGGAGAAAGGGATAGGGAAGAAAGCGGTGAAATGGCGGCTCCGGGATTGGCTGATTTCTCGTCAGAGATATTGGGGGACGCCTATACCTATAATTTATTGTAAGAGATGTGGGATGGTTCCCGTACCTGAAAAAGAACTTCCCGTGCTTCTTCCTGAGAAAGTTAGGATTACGGGGAAAGGGGGAAGTCCACTTGCTCAAATTAAGGAATTTGTCCAGACAAAGTGCCCGGTCTGTGGAGAAGAGGCACAGAGAGAAACCGATACCATGGCTACCTTTTTTGATTCTTCCTGGTATTTCTTAAGATTCTGCAGTCCGAGAAATGAGAGAGAAATTTTTGATAAGGAAGAGGTGAGTTACTGGATGCCGGTAGACCAGTATATTGGGGGGATAGAACATGCGGTCCTGCATCTTCTTTATGCCCGTTTCTTCACCAAATTTTTAAAAGATTTAGGTTTGCTTGAGTTTGAGGAGCCATTTAAATGCTTATTAACCCAGGGAATGGTTTTGAAAAATGGAGAGGTAATGTCTAAGTCCAAAGGGAACATCGTTGACCCGGATGGAATAATTAAGCAATACGGAGCAGATACACTGCGTCTGGGGATTCTCTTTGCGGCTCCTCCGGAAGCAGAGATTGATTGGAAGGATGAGTGTCTGGAAGGGGCTTGGAGGTTTTTAAACCGGGTCTGGAGATTGGTGGAAGAAAACAAGAATTCAGAAATCGGTAGTCAGAAGCAGGAGAGTAATAGTTTATTGAGATTGAAGAAAAAGACCCATCAGACTATAAAGAAGGTTAGTGAGGATATTGAAGAGTTTAAATTCAATACTGCACTTGCGAGGATTATGGAATTGGTGAACGAAATTTATGCTCAAAAGCAAGAGACCGGAGAAGCGAAATTAGAGTTAACCAAGGCAATAGAGACAGTGGTGATTTTACTTTCTCCTTTTGTTCCCCATCTCTGTGAAGAACTCTGGCAGAGGCTGGGATATAAGGAAAGTATCATTAAAACTCTCTGGCCTAAATACGACCCAAAGTTGATTGAAGAGGAAAGAATTAATCTGGTTATTCAGATAAATGGAAAAGTTCGGTCAAAAATAGAAATCCCCTCTTTCCTTAAAAGAGAAGAGATAGAGGAATTGGTGCTCAAGGATACACGGATAAAAAAGTGGATAGAGGGTAAAGAGATTAGAAATTTTATTTT
>JAMWCG010000155.1 GCA_023818555.1 Candidatus Omnitrophota bacterium | reverse complement strand
CAATTCTTTAATCAATAGTCCATAGTTTATCCCAAAAGAGGAGTACTTATAATCGGAAAGAATACTTAAATTTTTAATGTTATTCATCTCACAGAATCTCTTCTGGGCAAAGGGCAAATCTTTACTTATTCCTAAGACAACTATATCTTCAGAGAAATTGGTTGCCTGTTTATTAAACTCTTTTACCTGAAGATCACAGACCGATGTATCTAAAGAAGGAAAGGAAGTGACAATTTTTATCTTATCTTTAAAATCCTTTAAAGTTATCTCCTTTAAATCCGAAGAGAGAACTTTGAAATCCGGAGCAATCTTTCCTTTTTCTAAAATTCTTCCTACCAGAGTCAAAGGACTACCTTTAAATTTTATCTTTCTCATTCCACTTTCCTCCTCAAAATTTAAGAAGTGCTGAGATATGGAGTAATGATACCTGCTTCTTCCTTATATCTTCTCAAACATATCTTTTCCCACCCCACATTCCGGACAAACCCAATCTTCGGGTAGGTCTTCAAAACTTGTTCCCGGAGAGATTCCATTGTCCGGATCACCAATTTCCGGGTCATAGATATAACCACAAACTGTGCAGCGGTACTTCTCCATCTATGCCTCCTTTTTTAATAAACATTCAAATTGGATGTTTGTATGCCCGATATGAAATTTTTCCCTCACTAAATTATTTATCTTTCCTAAAATCTCATTGGCTTTACTTATCTGACAATCTTCAACGACCACATGGCAGGTTAGAGCATAAATTGAAGAGGCAATTGTCCAGGCATGGATATGGTGAACCTCGTATATCCCGGGAATTTCTTCTTTTATCGTCTTTGCCACCAAGTCGATATCTAAATCTTTAGGAACAGATTCTAAGAGGATAACCGTGGAATCCCAGATCAAACGGATTGACCAGATAAGAATCAGGGCACAGATAAAGAAAGAGAGCAAAGGGTCAAAGATGTATCTTTTTGTAAAGAAGATGATTATTCCCGTAATCACTACTGCGATACTGGAGAGCATATCTCCTAACTCATGGAGAAAGGCGCTCCTTATATTTATATCTCCACTGCTTACTTTGGCTAACAAGCCGGTGGTGATTCCATTTATTGTCAAGCCAATACCTGAAATAAAAAGCATCTCCATTATCTTTATCTCTCTTGGATTTATGAATCTTGAGATTGACTGAGAGATGAGATAGAAAGAGACAAAGATAAGAATTATTCCATTAATAAAGGCAGCCAGAACTTCAGCTCTGTATAGACCATAGGTTCTCCGCTTGGTTACAGGTTGTAAGGATAAAATTATGGCAAAATAACTCGTGGCTAAAGCAAATAAATGGGTAAACATATGTCCTGCATCAGAAATAAGGGAGAGACTCCGTGAGATAATTCCACCCAAAAATTCTAAGACCATACCTGTGGCAGTTAAGATTAGAGCTAACCTTAAGCGTTTAATCTTTTCTTCTTTTGGATATAATGTTGAGATAACCGTCATCTTTTGGTAATCGCTTCTTTTAAAATCCTTTTCGCTTCTTCAAAACTTAAGGGTAGTTTATTAAAAGATAAGATGCCTTCTTCTTTTAAACCCTTCAGTAATCTCGTGACTGTGGGTAATTTCAGCCTTCCTTTTTCCAGACATTCAGCACAACCAAAAACATCTTCTAAACTTCCATAACGCACAAGACTACCTTCGGAGATAATGGCTATATTCTGGGCAAATTCCGGAATCAGATCCATCTCGTGAGTAGCCATTACCAGGGTAATATTTTTTTCCTCATTTAGCCTCTTTAAGAAGATAAGCAACTCATCTTCAGTCTGGGGGTCTAAACTTGATGTAGGTTCATCTAAAAGCAAAACCTCCGGCTGCATGGCTAAGACTCCCGCCAAAGCTACCCTCTGCTTTAATCCCTGACTTAAATCGTGAATAGGAAAATCCCGGAAGGATTTAATATCTAAGAGTTCTAATACCTCATCAACTCGGAGAGCCACCTCTCTCTTGGATAAACCCAGATTATTTGGCCCAAAGGAAATATCCTGAGCCACGGTTGCCGAGAATAATTGGTCATTGGGGTCTTGAAATAAATAACCAACCTTAGAGAAGATAACTTGTGCTTTCATCTTTGAGATATCCTCTCCTTTAAAATAAACTTTGCCATAAGTAGGTTTTAAAAGTCCATTGAGACATTTCAATAATGTCGTCTTACCTGAGCCATTGGCACCAGAAATAACTAAAAAATCACCTTCAGAAATTGACAAATTTATATTTCTTAGAGCCTCTTTATGGGGAGGATAGATAAAACCCAAATTTTCTATTCTTAAAATCTCCATCAGTAAAACAGTTTATCTTTGTATCCCCGGGCTAAGATTGCTTCATAACATAATCTTGCCCTTTCAAAACTACGAATAACCAACATTCCCACTAAAATCCCTAAAGAGCCAAATGTGTGTTTAAAATCTTTATATCCTAAACGAGATTTCTGAGCATAATAGATATTATTTACCTCTTCAAAAAAGAGAAAGATGAATTTATACATCAGATAGAAGATTTCCAGGAGGATTTGTGGAACTCTAAATTTACTTAAAGCCCAAAGTATATCTTCTATGTGAGTACTGAAAGATAAAAGGCTGATCATCGCTACTCCCGATAATATAACCAGAGCCAGATGGAGACCTGAAATTCGGGTAAGAATTAAAAAGACGCCAATTAAGAAAGGGATAAAAAGACGGGAAAAGATATACCTCCATTTGACTTTCCAACTTAAGGATACAACCAGAGAGAAGATGAGCAAAAAGATGGAAAAGATATTCCCAGATAAGATGAGATTGAGCGTCAGAAAAAAGATACAAAATAGGACCTTAAGTCTTGGGTCTAACTTACTTAAGAAATTTTCTCTTAATAGTACCGGTTCAAATAAGATATGGGAAAGTTGAATCATTTCGTTTTAAAAAGACGATAGAAGTTATAGCCTAAGATAAACCCTGCTATAGCCGCAAAGATAATAAAGACAAATTCTACTACCTCCTCAGGAAGATTGAATATTGGGCCTTTAATTCTTATCCCAAATTCTTGGACGACCTTTTCGGCTACTCTTTCATCCAAACCCGTAAGATTCATCTAAAGGAGATGTTCAATAATTTGGCGTTTGTGAATTAGAATATATCTTATAATTCCTAAGGTTAAAAATCCTTCTAAGATAGCCAGAGGTAGTTGTACAGGGAGAAAGAAGAGCAAAAATTTTTGAAAATTTTTAAAGAATTCTTGGGATTTAGACAAAGCTAAGGCTAACTGTCC
>JAMWCG010000154.1 GCA_023818555.1 Candidatus Omnitrophota bacterium | reverse complement strand
TTCTCTTTTAGCCCGCGTCTCGTCAATTCCGCCTGAAACCGCTGCACAAAATTCTCCTTAGCTCTTTCCACCAGAGAAAGCGGTAGACTAAATCTATTTGCTGAAAGAAGATGCTCTAAAACCTGTGCTTCCATCTCCTTTTTTGTCTGAAATTCTTTTAAAGAAAGGATATCCTTCCTTATCCCTGCGCATAATTCAGCCATATTCTTAAAATTACCTACCGTGCGGGCAAAATCATCGTTTACCTCCGGAAGATGTTTCTCCTTAATCTCTTTAATCTTTACTTCTATCTCTATCAATTTCCCGGCAAGCTGTTTATCGGAAACTTCTGCAGGAATTCTCAAACTAATCTTCTTCGTCTCTCCTACATTTGCTCCGCATAGCTGTTCGGCAAACCCATCAACATTCATCTCTTCTCCCAAGGAAAGCCAGATATTTTCCCGGCTCTCCAAAACTCTATCTCCCTCCCTACTCTTATAATCACAGAGCACAAAATCCCCTTTTCTTGAGGGCCGTCCTTCTACCGTCACCAACTCTGCATATTTTTCGCGGAGACTTTCCAATACCTTATTGACCTCTTCTTCTTTAATCTCTAACTTTTTCTTTTTAATCTTTATCCCTCTATAATGCTTTAAAGTAAAATCAGGCTTTACTTCAAAAAGAGCTTTAAAAGATAGAGGTTTACCTCCCTGCCAATTGACCTCAGAAATGTGGGGCGTACCTAAAATAGCCAAATCCTCATTAGCAATTGCTTTCTGGAAGAATTCTAAGATAGAACGCTGGAGAATCTCTTTTTCTGCTTCCTGTTGATAAAATTTCTTTACCATCTCCAGAGGAGCTTTCCCTTTACGAAACCCGGGAAGCACTACTGACTTTTGTAAATCTTGATAAACCTCATCCGCTATGGAAGAAATCTCCTAAGGAGTCACTTCTACCTCCAAAATCCTCTGACAGTGGGCTAATTTTTGTAAATTTTTCTTCATCTTCATCCCTTCCGATGGAGTTTAACTTTTTCTTCAAAACGGTGTAAATTCTTTTCCAGTCTTTTCACCGCCCTCTCTACAGAACCATAAATATTAGAAGTTATCTCTTTTACTTTCAAAACCTGTTTCTTGAGCGTAAGGACTATCTCTGCCCCATATCTAAATTTTTCTACTTCTAAAATCACATGGGCACGGATAATATGATTGTCAAATTTATTGAGTTTCTCTATCTGTTTTTCTACATAACTCTTTAAATCAGGGCTGACTTCAATGTGCCTTCCGGTAATAGAGATTTGCACTTCCTCACCTCCTCTTACATTCTAAATCTTTCTCCCAAATAGACCTCTCTTGCCTTAGGGTCGTTAATCAACTCCTGAGCACTCCCGGAAAGTAAAATCTTTCCTTCCGCCATAACATAAGCACGGTCAGTAATGGATAATGTGTCTCGGACATTGTGGTCGGTAAGAAGAATCCCTATACCTTTATTTTTCAATTCCTGAATAATCTCCTGACATTCACTAACTGCAATAGGGTCTATTCCGCTGAAAGGCTCATCCAGGAGAATAAAAGAGGGATTGGTTACCAGAGCGCGGGTAATTTCCAATCTTCTCCTTTCCCCTCCTGAAAGGGTAGAGGCAATATTTTTGGCTAAGTGACTTATTTTCAATTCATCAAGAAGAATCTGCAGCCTCCGTTTCCTCTCGGTAAAAGAAATACCAATGGTCTCCAGGATTGCCATGATGTTTTCCTCTACAGTTAGTTTCCTGAATATGGAGGGCTCTTGGGAAAGATAACCAATTCCTAAACGCGCCCGTTTATACATTGGCAATTTAGTAATTTCCCGATTATCAAAGATAATTTCCCCTCCATCAGGATGAACGATGCCGACAATCATATAGAAGGTAGTGGTTTTCCCCGCTCCATTGGGTCCTAAAAGTCCCACAACCTCTCCTCTTTTTACACAAAGCTCTGCCTGGTTAACCACCGTTCTTCCATTGTATGTCTTACTTATCTTTCTTACCTCTAAGAGATTCCCCATCTTTTTAATTCTATTTTAATCCTTCTGCGGAGATTATCACCAGACGCGGATTCCCTTTAAGGATAACCTTATGTTCTTTTGCTTCATATATGGCTTCCTCAGCATAAGCGATGTTTTCTCCCCGGATAATCTGCACCCCTCCATAGGCAAAGACTTTCTCAATCTTCTTATCCTGCGCCTGAAAAAAAACCTCCATTCTGTCGGCAAGTAGTTCTCCCTGCTCGTCCTCTACTTTTACTTCTTCATAAAATCTGGCAATGTTTTTTTCGTAATCCAATTCCAGAGGGCCTTTACAAGTAATCAAAGTCCTGGGTTCAGCTTTAACCTCTATATTCTCCTTAAGTTCTACCTTCTTTATCTCCGGTAAAGCCAGCGCACCTTTACCTGCAACCGTGAGATTATCTCTCTCCACCACCACCTCTTTGTCCGTAATCGCCTCCTCTTTCTGAATATCCCAGGCAAGTTTATCCGTAAGAAGTCTTGTCCCTTCAGAAGTCTCCATTACCACATTATTACTTAAATAAATTTTTCTTTCCTCTTTATCGTATTCACCTTTCCCACTTTTTAAATCTATCTTTCCCTCTTCCCCTAAAACTCTGGCTCTTACTGCCTCCATCTTAACCCATCCCTCACTGACATCCGCATAATCTGCCTCCAGTTCCCATTGTTTTTCTCTCGTCTCTTTAAATCCTTCCAGACTAAAATCTTCAATTCTTTGTATTGCCGGGGGAGAATTCTCCCCCATATTTTTCTCAGAAGAATTCATCAACCTATCTCCTCCCGGAGCACAACCATAAAAAAGCAAAAAAAGAAAGATGAATTCTCTTTTTTCTCTTATCATCATTTTGTAATCATAACAAAAATAAAGAATAAAGTCAAGTTATGCAGATAAATCAAAATTGCAAATTTTTTTAAAGAGAGAAACCCGTGCTTTAATCTCTTTAAAATTTAAGGCAAAAAACCGCGCAGGACCAAAAGCCTCTACTGCAAAAGAGCCCATTATTGCTCCATAAACTGTGGCACAACGGAAAGTATTTTCATCCCGGCGTTTAGCTCTGGCTAAGTATCCCATAAACCCTCCCGCAAAGGCATCCCCTGCCCCTGTAGGGTCAACAACTTTCTCCACGGGAAAAGCAGGACAGGAGAAAAATCTATCCCGGTATAACAACAATGCTCCATATTCTCCTCTTTTAATTATCACTACCTGAGGACCCTTTCTCATCAGCCATTTTGCTGATTTATAGATACTGGAACTCTGAGAAA
>JAMWCG010000153.1 GCA_023818555.1 Candidatus Omnitrophota bacterium | reverse complement strand
CCGTTTTCATCTCGGAAAGTTCGCTTTCTAATTTTAGGGAAGCAAATATAAAATTGTTCTTTTCCGTAATTACCTGCTTCTTTATCTCCTCTACCTCCTTCAAGCCCATTCGCTCATCTAAGTTCAAAACAAAAAAAATCGGCTTCTGGCTTAAGAATTTAAAACCGTGCAGCATCTTTTCTTCCCCAGGATTAAGGGAAACTTCCCGCAAAGACCGATTTTCTTCCAAAAAATGGTTTATCTTTTGCAAAACCAGGAATTCTTTCTCTTCATCCTTTTTCCCTTTTTTCATTTCCTGCTCAATCCGGGCTATCCTCTTCTGAACAATCTCCAAGTCTTTGAGGATTAATTCTTCCTCTATGTATCGTCTCTCCCTTAAAGGGTCAGGAAAAATCAATCCCGGATATTCAAAGCATCTCAACACTCCTACAAAGCCCGCTACTTCCCGCAGAAGGGGAGGCACAGACCATTTCTCTTTCTCTCTTTCGTAAAAAATGATGTCTTGAATTTTTATCTCCGGAAAGGTTATTTTCCTGGAGCCAAAAACCTGGGCGAGATGAAGAAGTCGTTTATCCTCTAATTTCAGATTCCCTGAACAGAGAGTTAGTTTTTCCAGAGGATGCTCTTCTTTTCTAAAAGAATTCCCCACCAGGCTTGTAAAAAGTAAGGTCTTTCCACTCAAAGGTAAACCAATAATTCCAATATTCAATCTTAATCCCTTCCCTTAATAAAAAGGGAGAGCTTTCGCTCTCCCTACCCTACTTTCCAAAAGCCAATCTAACTCCTTTACCAGACTTTCGTCTTAGTCTTCTCCAGCCAATCCTGAAGAAATTTTGCCGCCATATCCTTGCAACCCAGACCAAAAGCCAAACCTATAGCCAGTCCCAAAGAACCTAAGAGGATGGTTACCAGAGAAGTGATTATGCGTGTTCCGATGTTAAGTTGTTCCGCAGCAGTCGCAATCGCAAAGACCACAATGGCAATCTGGGTGATCTGTCCAAATAAGCGCGCCTGAGCTATTCCGGCATTGCTGGAGGCGGTACGCACTGCATTACTCATAAAGGTGGCAAAAAACATTCCCAACACGAGAATAAAAATAGCCACAATTACGCGGGGAATATAGAGAACAATCTTAGTGAAGAGGTCACCTGCCACATTCAGACCGAGGGCATCAATTGCGGTTATACCCACCGCAATAAGCATAAACCAGTAAACCAGGACCCCCAAAAGTTCAGAGAGGGTATACTTTATCTCCCCCTTGGAGAAAAAACGATGAATTCCACAACGCTCTGCCAAGACATCCAGTCTGAGGAGTTTAAGCCCCCGGGTGATCAGTTTTTGAATCAACTTGGCAATGAGCCATCCCACAAGCAACACAATCAAGACCTTTACTAAAGTGGGCAGAAATCCAAAGAAACGGGTAAGCATATCCTTAAAGGGGTCTATCAAAAGTCCTTTCCAATTCATCTCCCTTCACCTCCTTTCCTTATCTAACAAATTTATATATAAACCAGGCCTTTTTATTTTAAGCAGCCTGGGAGAGATTTACTTCTATTTTCTTCCCTGCAGAAAAATCAAAAAAGAGTTGTTTCTGCGCAAACCCCGACTTTTGCTTTATTTTACCAGAAAGAGAAAGATTTGTAAAGTATTTTTTTGTGGTCCTCCATTCGGTAGGGGAATCCTCAAAATAGGTAAAAATTTTACCTTCATAGTTACGGAGGATAAATTGTCCCTTTGCCTGAGAGATAATGTAATTGGGGGCAACGGGGATTTTCCCTCCTCCTCCCGGAGCATCCACCACATAGGTAGGGACCGCATAGCCAGTGGTGTGTCCGCGTAATTTTTCCATAATGTTTATCCCCACAGAGATCGGGGTACGAAAATGGCTTGTCCCGCGGGCAAGGTCGCATTGATAAATATAATAGGGACGGACACGGATCTTTAATAATTCATGCATAAGTTTTTTCATCACATAGGGACGGTCGTTTATTCCCTTTAAAAGAACCGTCTGGCTTCCCAGAGGAATCCCTGCTTCCACAAGCAGGTCACAGGCAAGTTTACAGCGTTTGGTTATCTCCTTAGGATGATTGAAATGGAGGCTCATCCAGATGGGAGCATAACGCTTCAGCATAGAAACCAGGCCCGGTGTAACCCGCATGGGAAGTGTAACCGGAACTCTTGTCCCAATCCGCAGAAATTCTATATGAGGAATAGCACGAATATTCTTTATAATCTCTTCCAATTTATCATCTGAAAGAAGCAGAGGGTCTCCGCCAGAAATAAGCACATCTCTTACTTTCTTATTGGTACGCAGATAGGCATAAGCCTCTTCCAGGTGTCGGGAAGTAAGGTAGGTAACATTCTCTCCTACCATCCGGCGTCTGGTGCAATGTCGGCAGTACATTGCACACTGTTCAGTAACCAAAAGCAACACCCGGTCGGGATAACGGTGGACCAAACCCGGAACCGGAGAAGTCTTATCTTCTCCACAGGGGTCAAGCATATCATAGGGACTGATATACGACTCTTCTATTAGAGGGACGGCCTGTCTTCTTATGGGGCAATCTGGTCTTAAAGGGTCCATCAAACTGGCAAAATAGGGAGTTATAGCCATCGCCAGTCTTCCCCGGGAAATTTTTACTCCCTCTTCCTCCTCAGGAATAACCTGAATCACCTGACGCAACTCCTCTAAGGTAGTAATCCGATGGCTTAACTGCCAATGCCAGTCTTCCCATTCCTCTTCGCTCACCTCCTGCCATAAAGCAGGCAACTTATTACCGGCAATCAAACTATTCAACTAAACCTCCCTCCTTTCTTCAACTTTCCATTCACCCTTTTTATTGCAGATTCTAAGATTTTATTGATTAAGTCACTATAACTTATTCCCGCGCTTCTAGCCATTAAAGGGAAATTGCTTTCCTCCGGGTCAAGCCCGGGGAGAGGATTTATCTCTAAAAAATAAGGGTTATTTTTTCTGTCAACTCTAAAATCTATCCGGCAAAAATCAAAACATCCCATTACCTTATAGACTCTCAGCGCCAGTTCAGAAATCTTTTTTGCCACTTCTTCTTTTATTCTTGCTGGGCAATAGAAGGTGGGGGTAAGGTGTTGGATTTTATCTCCCTGAAATTCTTTCATTCTCCAGGAATAGAAAAACTCTCCCGAACCCCGACAAGAGCTAAAATCTATCTCTAAAAGAGGAAAGAGTGTAGGAGAACCATTACCTAAAATCCCCACGGTGATCTCTTTCCCCTCAATAAACTCTTCTACTAAGGCCGGTTGTTTATAATCCCGGATTACCTTCTCTATCTGTCCA
>JAMWCG010000152.1 GCA_023818555.1 Candidatus Omnitrophota bacterium | reverse complement strand
TTGGAGAATTTACCCGTTTTCACAAATTCTTTATGAAAAAGTGAAATTACACCTTCATGCTTAGAAGAATCTAATTCTTTTGTAGCCAGTAAAGCCTTAACCGCATAAAATAAACTATAATATATTCTATTCATTGCTCCATTTATCTGCTCCTGAGATAAGAGAATCTCTGCTTCTTTTCTTGTTTCTCTTGCTCTTTCAAATCGATATTTCGCCAACACCGCTACTTCTTTTTTCATATTGGGATACCTTCTTTTTTAACATTCTTAATAAACGGTGTAGCTTGAACTTCAGCTCTTCTATATTCATCTTCCGAATATAAAACCAGAGAAATCACCACCTCATATTTCAAATCCAGTTCAAAGACAAAGTCATATAAAGCCTTCTCAGCTTCCCAGTCAATCCTATCAAGAACCAGAAATATATCAATATCTGAGTCAATTTGGGCATCTCCTCTTGCTTTAGAGCCGAATAATCTTATATCTTTTAAACGACCATTATATACTTTCTCTATATAACTTTTTAATTCTTGAAGAGCTTTTTTTTCCGGTTCTCTCAAACCATCTAAACTTTTATTTACCATTTTTGTAGTCCTTTTGCGCCCTCTTTGCGATTTTGCGGTTTCAGAAGCTCTTTGTCAACTGTGCCCAGGTATGTAAGTGGTAGCCATCTGAAGGTGTCTCGTCCAATGGCCAGCCAAACTCAAGCCGAAGAGATAAATTTCTCTTCGGTAGATTTAGCCGCATTCCCCAGCCCGTGGAACGCAAGGTTTCAAATTTTTCCTCCCCGGATTGTGGACGATGCAATTCTGTATGCGCCCAATCATAGAAGGTAATCACTCTAAAAGCATCGTATAATTTATCCTGAGTAAAAGGAACATTTATTGTCTTAGGTATGAGAAAACAGGGAAGAGAAAATTCTAAGGTTGAACTTAATCCCTCATCTCCTACTTTCTCTGCCGGAGGATAACCACGGTTATTGGTAATCCCTCCCAATTGAAACTGCTCAGTGGCAGTCAAAATATAAGGAGAAATTTGAACCTGATTCCTCCAGAGAAGCGTAGAATTAAAAGGCATCCTTTGCAGTCTCAAAAAAGAGATATCCCACTTGGTAAACTCACCCCCTGCACCTGAACGGCTTGCTTTGGGGTCAACATTGTCCAAGCCTCCCCAGAGGTTGGCAATCCCATAATCAAATTGATTAAAAAAGAGCGTTCTTCCAGAAGCATCTGAACGGTCAAGGTCAAAACCCAATTTTAAAATCCGCATAGCGTCTTCACTATTTAAGGTTCCTAAAAGATAGTTCCTTACGCGCTTATAATCAAAACCTGTGGTTAGACGCAGGTCTAAATTCTCTTCATCAATTAAATATTTATTTAGAGAAAGCGAAATTAGCATACTCTCACCACGAGAATCGGTATCACGCAATTCCTCATCAAGTTTCAATCTTGAACGGGCAGCAAAAAAACCTAATTCCCAGTCATCACAAAAGGGAAGGAAATAGCGAAGGCTTCTTAAGTTATATGTATCTGCTTCAGCAAGTTGATATTTTAGAGAAAGGATATCATCGTTACCGGTAATATTATTATGGTCAAAGGTTAGGGCAAGCCTATCCCGATGGATATAACGCGAGCCAAAGTTATCATATTCAAAACCGTAGTGTATGGGTAATCTATCCTGAACCTCTAAGACCACATCTGTTTCACCACGCTCTTTACCGGGAACTAAAACCGCCCTTACTGAACGGTCAGCCTTTTCATTGATTTTTACAAGATTATTCCTTAATATATCATAATCAAAATAATCGCCTCGCTTAAGTCTTATCATATCTTGATAAAGGCTGGTTTTGAAATAACGGTTGCCCTTTATCTCCAAGTTTCCCATTTTCCCTTCTAAGACACGGATTTCCAAAATCCCATCCGTAAGGTCCTGCGGTGGAATATAAGCACGGGAGGTGATATAGCCATTTTTACGATAAAGGTCTGTAATTAAATCCGCCACCTTCTGCATTTCTCTTAAGGTGAGTTCCTTATTTTCATAAGGCTCAACAATTTTTCTGATTTCTTCTTCTTTAAAGAAGGTTACCCCGGTCACCTCAATCTTTTTAATAAAGACCTTTTCTTCTCTTACCGGAGGCGCAACCTCTGGAGGTTTTTCCTCCTTTATCTCTGGCTTTTCTATCTTTTTCTCAATCTTCTCCCGCAAGAGTCTCTCCTTTTCCAATTCCCTTTCCAGTTTCTCCTCCTTAGCAGGCTCTTGGGCATGAAGGGAAGAAAAAGAAATAAAGAAGATTATTCCTAAAATAGAAAAAACCAATCTTTTCATTCCTGGCTCCTTTCTTCTAATAGGTATCGCCAAAATAAATTAAAACAAAATTCTCCCCCGCCTTTTTATAAATATTTTTAAACTAAAAAACTGTATAAATTTTAAGAAAAGGATAATCGTTTGTCAATAAAAATAAGCAAAATTTCAGAATATTAGACCTTGACATCCTTGCTAATATTTTTATAATAGGGAGTTGTGTTTGGACAAATTAGGCAGTATTATAGATATCTAATAGTTTTAAGCTATATAGACCCGGGAACGGGATATGTAATCTCCGGCATAACTGCCTGGTTAATCTCAATTTTGGCCGGTTTTTTCGCTATATTTTCATTATTCTTTAAAAGAATCTTTGGGTTCCTGAAGAAAGACAAAAGAATAAGCGGAGGGATTTTATTATTAATAATAATTTTAGGATTAGTGATAAGAGGAGTAACGACGATGAAAAAAATAACTAAATTCAATAAAAGAATTGTCATTCTGGGATTTGACGGACTCAGTCCTTCTCTCATAGAACCTATGATGGCAGAAGGTAAACTTCCTAACTTTTCTCATTTAAAAAAAATAGGCTCCTACAAACAGATTTTATCCACCAATCCCCCTCAATCGCCGGTGGCTTGGTCAGGTTTTTCTACAGGGAAAAATCCGGGTAAAAACGGTGTTTATGATTTTATTGTCAGAGACCCAAAAAACTATAATCTCGCACTTTCATTCTCAAAGATAGAGAAAGGCAGAGCGAAAAAAGTATTAAAAACCAAATCCCTCTGGCATTATGCCTCCCAAGTTAGGGTTCCCCTGGTCATACTGAGTTTACCGGTTACTTTTCCTCCGGATAAAGTTTATGGACGGATGCTTTCGGGAATGGGAATCCCTGATATTTTAGGCACCGAGGGAACCTTTACTTTCTATACTTCAGAAAAATTAGAAACCGGTAAAGATATGGGCGGAAAAGTTTTTCAGGTCAAAAAATCTCCCCTCATGGTGATGTATCTCATTGGACCCCGGGTG
>JAMWCG010000151.1 GCA_023818555.1 Candidatus Omnitrophota bacterium | reverse complement strand
ACCTATCTGATCGGCTAAAAGAGTGACTAATTTTGTGAAAGAAAGGGGGTTCTTTATTTTTAAAAATCCAATAATATCTCTCTCAACATAACTAGAGTATATCTCATTTAAAACTTGGATTTTTTCTTCCTTTATTTTTGTTAAGGTTACTTTTGGATATCCCCCAAAAATTATAAAATCAAAGAAAAATTTTAAAATTTTCATCTTATTTATTTCTGAAGGTTTTTTCTCTATAATTTTAATCAAATCCGGTTCAAAGTAAGACAGATATTCCCTGAAACTAAATGGCCACAAAAAGAATACCCTTTTTCTCCCTGTTAAAGATTCAAAGATTTTTGATTTTATCTCCAACGAAGAGGAGCCACTAACTATAAGTTTTATAGGAAGCTTAAGGTCATAGATACCTTTCAAGAATTTTCCCGGGTTTTCTAATCTCTGTATCTCATCAATAAATATATAAAGAAATTTCTCTTTTAATAACTCTTCATTTATAAACTTGATAAAATCTTGCTGACTCTTTAGGCTTTCTAAATCGGTAATGAGATCCAGATTGAAAAATTTTACCTGTGAGGGTTTAACATTTTTTTCTCTTACAAGATAATCTTTTAACTGGTGAAGTAATGTGGTCTTACCCGTCTGTCGGGTACCCGTAATGATTGTAACCTCTTCTTTTTTGAGATGCCTTACTATCTCCGGAAATATCTCTCTATGGATAAGTCTCTTCATTAACTACAATTTTAGCACGATTTTTTTTGTAGTCAAGTGCAATTTTAATCTGACTATAAAATCCCTGCATCGGCAAAACTATAAATTTTGTTATCACCAATGATTATGTGGTCTAAGAGTTTTATCTGCATGATTTCGCCTGCATCTTTCAATTGGTCGGTAAAATCTTTATCTTCAGGACTTGGGACCGGGTCCCCGGAAGGGTGGTTATGAACACAGATGATACCCGCAGAGAAATTCTGTAAGGCTTTGGAGATGACCTCTCTAATTACCGGATGTGCCTCGGTTATACTTCCCTCTTCTATCTCACAAATATCAATGAGTTTATTCTTTCCATCTAAAAGCAGGACCTTAAAGACCTCCTTCTTCAAATCCCGCATCCTTGCCATCAGGAGATTGGACACATCCTTAGAAGAAGTTATTTTTACTCTCTTTTCCCTTACCTCCTGTTCAGAAAATCTTCTCCCTATCTCAAGGGCTGACTTTATCTGACACAATTTTGCCTTCCCCAATCCTTTGAATTCCTTCCAAAGGGATGGATCGGTATGGCTCATATTTCTAAAGGTCTTGAATTTTTGTAAGATTTTTCTGGCTAAATCTAAGGCACTCTCTCCCTTTGCTCCTGTTCTTAAGAGAATTGCCAATAATTCTGCATCGGTTAAATTATGCTCACCAAATTTCAAGAGTTTCTCCCTTGGTCTTTCATCAACCGGCCAGTTCTTTATTCCTCGGGATGAATATCCTTCTCTTCTCTTTTTCAAATTTACCTCCATTAATATTTTCTCATAGAGATTATTTTTGTGCAATTATTTTAAAAAATTTGGTTAGGCTCAAAAAATCATCCATACTTAAAGTCTCCGGCCTTCTCCAAGAATCTATATTCAATCTCTCTAAAATCTCTTTTATTTTTTCTTTATCCGGAAATTTGCCCAATAAAGAATTGAGGACTGTTTTGCGTCTTTTCTGAAAGACAAACCGCACAATTTCAAAAAAATTTTCTCTTTCTTTTTCCTCCACTTTTGGCTGAGTAAGCATCTCAAACTTCATAAAGCAGGAATCAACTTTGGGAGGAGGGTAAAAGCAGGTTTTCTTTATGGGGAAAAGAATTTCTGCATTTGCATAAACATTGATAAATATGGTCAAGGCTCCATAATCTTTCTTCCCAGGTTTAGCGATTATTCTCTGAGCAAATTCTTTCTGGAGACTAATATATACAGAATTGATATATTTACGGTTTTCTATCAGATATTTAAGAAAGGCTGTGGAAAGATAATAGGGAAGGTTGCCGATTAATTTAAGTTTAGCTGAACAATCTTTTATGGGTAAAGGAAAATTGAGGATATCACTATTTATTATTTTTAAATTTTTAAAGGATTTGAGCCTCTCTTTAAGTAAAGCAGAGAGAACACTATCCTTTTCTACAGCATAGACGAATTTTGCTTCTTTACAAATTTCCTCGGTAAGGGCACCCAAACCCGGACCAATTTCTAAGACTATATCTTCATCAGTAATTTGACAACTGGCAATAATTTTTTTCTGAATATTTTTGTCAATTAAGAAATGCTGTCCTAAGATTTTTTTGGGGGAAAGATTATAAGAATGAAAGATTTTAGTTAATTCAGAAAGAGAAAGCATTGCGTGTTAACTGATACGCCATTTTTATTGCCTCAAACATAGAGGTAAAGGAAGCTTTTCCCTTCCCGGCAATATCAAAGGCAGTTCCGTGCCCAGGAGAAGTGCGTACAAAAGGAAGTCCTAAGGTAACATTAACTGTGTGCTCCGGGTCAATCATCTTTACTGGTATCATCACTTGGTCGTGATACATACCAATAATACAATCATACTGATCCTTTTTATAGCGGGAGAAAAAACCATCCGCCGGATATGGCCCATATATTCTCAAAGTATTGCCCTTGTTTAATTCCCTGATGACAGGAACAATTATTTTCTCCTCTTCTTTTCCCAATTCTCCTCCTTCCCCTGCGTGAGGATTAAGCGCACAGACGGCAATCTGAGGATAAGAAAGAGAGAAATATTTTTTTAAGTAATCTCCCGTCAATTTAATATACTTATAAAAGAAAGAATAAGTTATATAACGAGGCACTTCTTTCAGAGCAATATGGCGGGTAAGAGGAACAACACGCATATATCTGTTCACTAACATCATTAAGGTATCGGAGGATGGAAAAGAAGAGCTTAAATATTCCGTATGACCGGAGAAGTTTAGCCCAGATTTACTAATCATTTCTTTACTTACGGGTGCAGTAACCAATGCAGAAATCTCCCCTCTTTTCAAAAGGTTCACCGCATAATTGATATATTCTAAAGAAGCTCTGCCATATTCAGGTTTAGGCACCCCCGGTTTAAATTTCCTTTTCTCCACATTTTTTAAATCCACCCAGATTAGATTCTTTCTGCTCAGCAAGTTTCTCCCTTTAAATTTGCTTAAATAGATTTCCAAAACCCCCCTATCACCAATAACTAAAAAATCCACCGGAATTTCTCTGCGGGTTAGCTTTTGCATCGCCCTAATGATAATCTCCGGTCCCACTCCTGCGGGGTCTCCCATCGTCATACCAATTTTTATCTTATTCATTTATTTGAATAAAAGATTTCTCTTTTAATTGGGCAATCC
>JAMWCG010000150.1 GCA_023818555.1 Candidatus Omnitrophota bacterium | reverse complement strand
GGGAAGTTGTGCTGGAACTTACACTTCTTTCCTGAGGTGGAGTGCCTTTGAAAAGTTGACGCCTCTTTAACTCCCGTGAATATTTACTGAAATCAGTAACCGCTTTAATCTCTTCTATCTCAGCAATCTCCGCTCTTTCTTCCGGAGAGATTAAAATTTCTTCTTTTTTTGCCCTCCCCAAACTCAAAAAAACATCTAAGAGAAACCATCCTAAAAGACAGAGAAATATCCCCCAGAGTATTTTATTCAGTCTCTCCCATTCTATCTTCCCTAATTCCATAGAGATTAACCTCTCTATTCCACAGGGATAATGAGTTTTAATCCTGGCTTCAATCTACTGGGGTCTTTAATCCTTTCCTTATTCAACTCATAGAGATATCTCCAGCGATGTCCACTTCCCAGTTGTTCCTGGGCTATTTTCCAGAGTGTATCTCCTTTCTTTACTGCATATTCACGGGTAGAAACTTTTATTTCTCCCTCCAAGACCTTTTTCTCTTCTTCCAAAAATTTGCTCTCATCAATTGGTTTTGCTGAAGGAGGAATTTCTTCCGGAGCAGGGAGCATTATCTCCTCCACCTCCGCAACCATAAATTGGGCATTCCTATCTTTCTGCATTCCTACAAGGTCAGTGATGGGAGCAACTGCATCTAATTTACCTCGGCTGATAATCTTAATCCGATGCTCAGAAATTCCATGCTCTATCATATATTTTCTTACCGCCTCTGCACGCTCTCTACCCAATTTTAAATTGTAAGCCTCCGGTCCACGAATATCACAGTTACCGGTAATAAGAATATCTGCCTGAGGATTCTTTTGCAAGGCTTTTACGGCAGTGTTCAATATGGGAATAGCATCTTGCCTTATCTCTGCTTTGTCAAAATCAAAATATATCTTTACATTCTTAATTATCTTTTTAATCAAAAGAGAGGGTCTTAATTCCTTGGGCTGGGGAGGAGGTAGTTCTTCAGCTTTATAATCATAAATAATCTTATAGACATAAATATAGCCGCGATTTCCCCAGGGTCTAATCTCACCAGGAATAGTGGGCCACCACCAGTAACCTCCCCGTTCTGTGTCCTTTACCGGAGACGGCTTTGCATCAGTAGGCCACCAGGTAAAACGTTTTTGCAACTCTTCTAACTCGTGCTTTCTCTTTTCTTCCCTATCTAAAGCAAATAAACAATCATTAAGCATTAAAACCAATACTAAAAACATCAAAACTAATTTACTAAAATTTTTAACCATTATTTCACCTCCTTCTAAATCTATTATATTTTACTACCATCCTTTCTTACTCTGCAAGAAAAATTTATCTTGGAGTTTTCCTTTTTTGATAACCCATGGCGATAAACCTCAATCATCGTGGGGAAAATATCCCAAATTTTGGGAAATGTCCAGAAGTTTTATTTTCGGGAGGTAAGCAATCTCCGCATATCTTCGGGAAGAGAACAGGCTTTAAAACTCCGGTCAACACAGGCAAGGGTAGTTTTGGCTAAGGAGATTAACTTCCTTTCCTGATTTTTAATTTCATAGGTAAATTCTATTTTTAGCTTATCAATTTTATTTAAGTGCGTCTCTATCTCCAGAATGTCCCCGTAAAAAGCAGGGGCTTTATACCTAATCTCCTGTTCCACAACCACAAACTGAATCCCTCTCTTAAGTAAATCCTTTAAAAAAACCCCGCAACTTTCCAGAAATTCTGTCCGTGCTTCCTCCAGAAATTTAAGATACTCTGCGTAATAGACCACTCCTCCGCAATCGGTATGATGATAATAGATTCTTACCTTCACTCTTTGGAAACGTTCAATACTTTATTTTCAGAAATGCCTTTCACTATCTAATTCTTTCAGGGATTCGGCGATTTCTCACCAGTTAACATTCTGAGCGCCTGGAGATATTTTTCAGTGGTTTTCTTCACAATCTCCTCAGGCAATGCAGGAGCAGGGGAAGTTTTATCCCAGTCCAATTTCTCTAAGTAATCGCGCACAAATTGCTTGTCAAAACTGGGTTGAGGTTTCCCCGGTTGATAGGTCTCTTTGGGCCAGAAACGCGAAGAGTCGGGAGTGAGCACTTCATCAATGAGAATAATTTTATCTCCCTCTAACCCAAATTCAAATTTTGTGTCCGCAATGATTATTCCCTTTGCTTCCGCATACAAACTTGCCTTTTCATAAATTTTAAGACTGATTTCCTTTATTTTCTGAACCAGCTCTTTGCCGAATTTCTGCTCTAGAAATTCCTGACTAATATTTAGGTCATGACCAATCTCTTCTTTGGTCGCGGGTGTAAAAATAGGCTGGGGTAATCTATCCGCCTCCCTTAATCCTTTAGGCAACTTTATTCCAGAGATGGAATTTTTCTTCTGATATTCCTTCCAGCCGGAACCGGAAAGATAACCCCGCACCACACACTCTACCGGAATAGGTTTTGTTTTTTTTACAAGCATAGAACGACCCTTCAAAACATCTCTATAGGGAAACAATTCGGGAGGAAATTCTTCTGTCTTGGCAGTAATCAAATGGTTGGGCACAATTTCTTTAGTAAATCCAAACCAGAAGAGAGAGAGTTTATTTAATACTTCCCCTTTATAGGGGATACAGGTAGGGAGAACTACATCAAAACAGGAGATTCTATCGGTAGCAACAATCAGAAGTTTATCCTCTAAGTCATATACATCACGCACTTTCCCTCTTTTAAAAAGTTCAAGTGTCGGGAAATCGGTTCTTCTTAAGACTTCCATCATTATTTAGACGATGGGAAATTTATCCGGGGCTACATATTTACCGAATTCTTTCTCTACCCCAAGCAGGCGTTCTTTCTGTTTCTCAAGAATGTCAAAAACCTCTTGAGGAGATTCAGAAGCATTGGCCTGCAAGAATTTCTTTATCCGCTCAAGCTTATGTAAATTTTCTTCCACCCGTAAAGAGAATTGTTTTGTATAATCATCAACTGTATATTCTTTATTGAGAACCACCTTAAAGAGATCTCTTAAATCCTCATAGAGCGGAATTAGCCCGGTGGGTGTTTTTCTTGCCTTAACCTCATTATATACTCTTAACTCCATCCATTTTATCCAGATATGCTTATCCTGGCGGGAATTTAAATATTCTCCAGTCTTTAAATCACGCAAAAAATAATTTACCCCGAAAACCAAAGGAATCTTCTTTAATTTCTTTCCAAAATTGAGATAATTTCTAATGTATTCACCTAAGGGGAGAGAAATGAAATCTTGAATACTCATTATGTTAATCTCATATTTTCCTTCATCCTCTATTAGAGCAAAGGTGGTCTCGGTTTCTAAACTTACTCCATAGGCAACGATTCCGTGTTCCCAACTAAATCCTTCTTGAACAGGGAAATATGCCCGGTAATCCCTCCCCCCAAACATT
>JAMWCG010000149.1 GCA_023818555.1 Candidatus Omnitrophota bacterium | reverse complement strand
GAATGGATAAGATACAAATTTTTTCTATTTCGGCAAGTTTTTTCCTTTTACTGGTAATCCTTCATCTGATTAGAATCCGCAGGTTGGGAATTCAATATAGTGTTATCTGGTTAATTACCGCCATGGCTTTAATTCTTCTTTCCTTCTGGAGAAGATTGTTAGAGAAGATGGCAGAATGGCTGGGAATTCACTATCCACCTTCTTTAATTTTTCTTATGGGTTTTTTATTTTCTCTGGCGATACTTCTACATTTTTCCGTAGTAGTTACTCGCTTGACTGAAATGAATAAAGAATTGGCACAGAGAATTAGCCTTTTAAATTTAGAAAAAGGGGAAATAAAGAAAGAATCGTAATATGTTATTAGCCATTGACATCGGTAATACCAATATCACTTACGGAATATTTAGGGAGAAAAACCTGGTTAAAAGAGGGAAAATCCCTACCGGGAGTAAAGATTATTTGATTTATTTGGAGAAATTTCTTAGCCAGGAGATTGAAGATATAATTATCTGTAGTGTTGTTCCTCAGAGTTTGCAAAGGTTAAGAAAAGACCTAAAGAAATTATTTTCCAAAAAGCCATTTATTTTAGGAGATACTATTTCTGTCCCTATAAAAAATCTTTATAAAAATCCAAAGGAGGTAGGCCAAGATAGATTGGTTAATGCTTATGCGGGATATTATTTTTACCGCGGGAATTTAGTGGTGATTGACTTTGGCACCGCGGTTACCTTTGATGTGGTTTCCCAAAAAGGGGAGTATCGGGGAGGAATGATTTTCCCGGGTTTGAGAACTTCCTTGGAAGCTTTATGTGCAAAAGCCGCCCTCCTTCCCAAGAAAATGCGCTTTGCAATTCCTCAGGGGCTTATTGGAGCTTCTACCCGGGAAAGCATTTTAAGTGGAATTTTTAATGGTTTCTTGGCACTGACCCGAGAGATTATTCAGGTTTTGCAACAAAAAGAGGGAATAGAAAAGGTAGTTTTTACGGGAGGCGACGCTTCTAAACTTTACCCCTACCTCTCTGATTTAGGGCCATTAAAAGAGACCCTTACCTTGGAAGGTTTAAGATTAATTTACGAAAATAAGAGAAAAAATAAATAAAAAATATCTTTAATGCGATTGGCAATTTTTTCTTTGCAAAATTGCTAAAAATAACAAAATTTGTCAAAAAATGCATAAATTTCCGACTTGCTTTTTAGAAAAAAGAAGTTTAAAATCTTATATCATTATTTTAGCACTCATTCAATTTAAGTGCTAACAAGAAAGGGGGGATGGATATGGCAGAAGTAGGTACCAAAAGTAAAATTAGTGTACAGCCCTTAGGGGACAGGGTCTTAGTCAAACCCTTAGAGGCAGGAAACAAGACGAAAAGCGGGATTGTGCTTCCTGATACTGCCAAGGAAAAGCCTCAAGAAGGAGAAATCGTAGCGGTAGGAAAGGGCCGTTTGTTGGAAAATGGTGAGATTAGACCTTTAGAGGTGAAAGTGGGAGATAAAGTTCTTTATGGGAAATATTCGGGGACCGAGATTACCCTTGATGACCAAGAGTACCTTATTTTGAGGGAAGAAGATATTTTGGCAATAATTAAATAAAAGCTATGCCATCTAAGGGGGTGAGAATATGGCAAAACAGTTAAAGTTTGATGAAGAAGCAAGGCGCTCCCTTTTAAAAGGGGTGGAGCAGATTTCCAAGGCAGTGAAAGTAACTTTAGGTCCGAAGGGAAGGAATGTGGTTTTGGATAAGAAATTCGGCTCACCGGTGATTACCAAAGATGGAGTTACTGTGGCTAAGGAGATTGAACTGGAAGACCCTTACGAGGATATGGGGGCGCAGTTGGTGAAGGAAGTTGCGGAAAAAACCTCAGATGCTGCCGGAGATGGTACCACCACCGCAACTATTTTAGCGGAAGCCATTTATCGCGAAGGGCTGAAACTGGTTTCTGCAGGGGCTAATCCCATGGCTCTTAAAAGAGGGGTGGATAAAGCGGTAGATATTGTGGTAGAAGAATTGAAGAAGCTCTCCAAACCCATCAAAGATAAGAAGGAGATAGAGCAAGTAGCGACCATTGCCGCCAATAACGATAAAAATATCGGGAGTCTGATTGCTGAGGCGATGGATAAGGTAGGGAAAGATGGAGTAATTACCGTGGAGGAGTCTAAGACCATGGCGACTACCCTTGAGGTAGTGGAAGGAATGCAATTTGACCAGGGTTATCTTTCTCCTTATTTCATCACGGATGCAGAGCGGATGGAAGTGGTTTTGGAAGACCCTTATATTTTGATTTATGAAAAGAAAATTTCCGCCCTGAAAGACATCTTGCCTCTTTTGGAGAAAATTGCTCGCACGGGAAAACCGTTATTAATTATTGCGGAAGAAGTGGAAGGAGAAGCCCTGGCGACTCTGGTGGTAAACAAAATCCGGGGAACCCTTTCCTGCTGTGCGGTAAAGGCGCCTGGTTATGGAGATAGAAGAAAGGCAATGCTGGAAGACATTGCTATTCTTACCGCAGGCAAAGCCATTACTGAGGATTTGGGAATAAAATTGGAAAATGTTACCTTGGAAGATTTGGGAAGAGCCAAACGGATTACGGTGGATAAAGAAAATACTACCATCGTAGAAGGTGCCGGGAAGACTTCTGAGATCAAAGGAAGAATCAATCAGATTAAGAAACAGATTGAAGAGACCGACTCCGACTATGACCGGGAAAAACTTCAGGAGCGTTTAGCAAAACTTGCCGGGGGAGTAGCAGTGATTAGAGTAGGGGCGGCTACAGAAACCGAAATGAAAGAAAAGAAAGCACGCGTGGAAGATGCTTTGCATGCTACGCGTGCCGCGGTAGAAGAAGGGATTGTTCCCGGAGGAGGGGTTGCTTTATTGAGATGCATTCCAGCAGTGGAAAAACTAAGTGATTTAGAAGGCGATGAGAAGATTGGTGCAGAGATTGTAAAACGGGCTCTGGAAGAACCGATAAGACAGTTAGCGGAAAACGCAGGACAGGAAGGTTCGGTAGTGGTGCAAAGGGTAAAAGAGGAAAAGACCAATATAGGATACGATGTGGATAGAGGTCGTTATACCGATATGCTGGAAGCAGGGATTATCGACCCTACCAAGGTTACCCGCTGTGCCATTCAACACGCCTCCAGTGTAGCCTCTTTATTGATCACTACCGAAGCCTTGGTTACTGATATTCCGGAAAAAGAAAAGACACCGCCGATGCCTCCGGGAGGATACGGAGGAGAATATTAATTGAGGAGAAGGGGAGGCATTCTCCCCCTACGGTCTGCGCATAGAATTTAAGAAAGCCCTGAAGAAAATTCAGGGCTTTTTTATTTGCATAAATAAAAGAGATATGTTATAATTACCGCCTGTGCTTAGAAAAGAGGCAAAATGGTTATTACCGTTAAAGAAGTAGAATAT
>JAMWCG010000148.1 GCA_023818555.1 Candidatus Omnitrophota bacterium | reverse complement strand
TAGAAACTTCTGGGGTAATCATTTTTGCCAATCGCAGAATTGAAGTAACTTTGCTTACCGAAATTAATCCCAACCCACCCCCGGAGCGCTTTGTCTTACCTGAGGAGATGGGTTGGGAAGAAATTACCCCCGCTTCTTTACCATAAAAATTGGCTCCTCGGGGCCATAGTTGAATGGGACAACGCCGCATTCGCATTGCGGTGGTACGGGTTCAATTCCCGTTGGCTCCATTATAAACAGGAAAAATGTTAAACTTAGAGCAGAAGAAGAAACTCCTTGAACTTGCCAGGAAAACTATTGCGGGGTATCTTAAAGAAGGGAAAATCCCTTCTTTTGAGACAGAGGAACCTGAGCTTCTGCAAAAGCGGGGTGTTTTTGTCACGCTCAAGAAAGGGGGAGAACTAAGGGGTTGCATTGGTCGGATTTCTTCAGAAGTACCCCTTTATCAGACAATTCAAGAGATGGCTATTGAGGCAAGTCTTAACGACCCTCGCTTTTTCCCGCTGAGTTTTAAAGAACTTCCGGAGATAGAAATAGAAATCTCTGTTTTATCGGAATTGAAAAAGATTGAAGATATAAAAGAGATTGAGGTAGGGAAACACGGAATCATAATTCGCAGGGGATTTAATTCAGGATTGCTCCTCCCTCAGGTAGCCACGGAATATCACTGGGATAGAGAAGAATTTTTGAACCACACCTGTCTTAAAGCAGGTCTTCCTCTTAGTGCCTGGAAGGATAAAAGAACCCAAATCTATATCTTTTCGGCAGAGGTATTTAGTGAGAAGGAATAATCACAGATTAGCACAGATTTTTATTCTTGTTACTTACTCCTTACTGCTTGCTACTTGGGGTTGGGCTCAGGAAGAGCAATTTCGTCAACCGGCGGTGAGTGGTTTATTCTATCCCCGCGAACCAGAAAAATTGGAGAAAATGATTAAAGGGTTTTTAGAAGAAGCGCAAGTTCCTATTATAGAGGGAGAGATAAGGGGTTTAATTGTTCCCCACGCAGGTTATGAGTATTCGGGAAGAGTCGCCGCTTATGCTTATAAACTGCTTAAAGATAAAAAATTTGATACAGTAATTATACTTGGACCGAGCCATCGGGTTTTTATCCAGGAAGCAAGTCTTTATAATCTGGGAGGCTTCTTAACTCCCTTGGGAATTGTCTCTTTGGATAGAGACTTAATTGAGGAACTTACCTCTCCAGAGATAAAACCCCACATAGAAGCACACAGATACGAACATTCCTTAGAAGTGCAACTGCCTTTCCTGCAGGTAGTTTTAAGAGAATTTAAAATCGTTCCTATTTTAATAAACAATGTAGAGACACATTTTTGTAAGCTGGTTGCTAAAAAGATTGCTGAGAAAATAAAAGATAAAAATTTTCTGGTCATTGCCTCTACTGACTTATCTCATTACCATAATTATCAGACCGCAGAGAATATGGACAAGTTTACTTTAGGGCTTATTGAAAAAAACAGGATTGAGGAATTGGCAGAATCTCTAAAAAAGGGGGCTTCGGAACTCTGTGGAGCAGGGGCAGTCCTTACCTTTATGCTTTTGATGCAAGAATTGGGAATAGATAAAATAAAGGTTCTTAAGTATTCCCATTCAGGGGAGGTGAACTTTGATTTTTCCCGGGTGGTGGGTTATTCGGCGATTGCTTTTTATAAAGAAAAAAGGGATTTTTTAAGTGAGGAGGTGAAAAAAGAGCTTCTAAAAATTGCTCGAAAAACCTTAGAGGTTTATTTAAAAGAAAAAAGAATTCCCGAGTTTAAGATTGAAAATCCTTCTCTTTTGGAAAAGAGAGGTGCCTTTGTTACTTTAAAGAAAAAAGGGATCCTTCGCGGTTGTATCGGCAATTTTGAACCTCTTCCTTTATATTTACAGATTCAAAAAGTAGCTCTTTCTTCGGCTCTCAATGATTTTCGTTTTCTTCCGGTGCGTTTTGAAGAATTGAAAGATATAGGGATTGAAATCTCCATCCTCTCACCTATGCGGGAAATAAAATCTCTTGAAGAACTGGAATTGGGTAAACATGGAATTTATGTCACCGATGGGTTAAGGAGTGGGGTTTTTCTTCCTCAGGTTGCCAGAGAAACAGGCTGGTCTAAAGAGGAGTTTCTTAGAAATTGCTTCTTAGAAAAAGCCGGTCTTCCACCCGAGGCTTGGGGAAAGACAGCAAAAGTATTTGTTTTCACTGCCGAAGTATTTTCAGAAAAAGAATTTCCCTAATACTTATTCCTGACTACTTTTAAAAGATGAGTCTACATTTTATCGTTGATGGTTATAATTTGATGAAACAAGTACCGCATATTTTAGGGAGGCGAGAATTCAGAGATAGAGAAGATTTTATTCTCTTCTTAGAGCTGGAAAGGCCTTATGGAAGTAGAAGGAATAAGGTTACAGTTGTCTTTGATGGGAAAGAAGATGTCTATCTTCCCAAGATAAATTCTGAGATAGAGATTATTTTTAGCCGAGGAGAGACTGCGGATGAGCGGATCAAACGGATGGTGGAGAAACTTAATAAGAAGAATTTAGTTGTCATAAGCAACGATAATGAGATAAAATATTTTGCTAAAATTCAGGGAGTAAGCGTAATGGGAGCGGAAGAGTTTCTAGGCCGGATAATAAAAAGAAAAAGATATGCTTCCCTTCCTGAGAAAGAAAAAATTAATCCTGAAACTAAAGAAGGTTTAGAGATAACCAAGGAACTGGGAAGGATATGGCTGAAGAAAGAGAAAAGTTGAGTAGATTTAAAGAAACAGTTAAGGAGTGGACGGAGTCTTTACTCGTTGCCTTTGTTCTGGCAATGACGGTGCGGACTTTTGTTATTCAGGCTTTTAAAATACCCACCGGATCCATGGAACCAACTCTGAAACCTCGTGATAGAATCTTAGTAAATAAATTTATCTATCGTTTTAAAGAACCTGAGAGAGGGGATGTGATAGTTTTCCGTTATCCTTTAGACACAAGGAGAGATTTTATAAAGAGATTGATTGCTAAACCGGGAGAAACGGTTAAAATAGAGAATGGCTATATTTACATAGATGGCAAGAAGATCGATTCCCATCCGGTGATTAAACAGATTTATTATTATAATCGCGGAAGTCTGGGAAACAGTCCGGAAGGGACAAAAGTTCCTGAGAATAGTTTCTTTGTCTTAGGAGACAACTCGGCTTTTTCTCAGGATAGTCGTTACTGGGGATTTGTTCCTCGGAAATATATTTTAGGGAAAGCAATCCTCATCTATTGGCCGATTCAGCGTATAGGAATAATAAGGTGAAAAAGGAGGTGAGAGGATGAAGTATCTATTTTTATTTCTTCCTTTGAGTTTACTGCTTCTTGGCTGCACGACTACTCAGAAGGGAGCAGGGGTAGGGGCAGCCATTGGAGCAGGCGCCGGAGCAATCATTGGCCATCAGAGTGGGAAAACCGCTGAGGGAGCAGCCA
>JAMWCG010000147.1 GCA_023818555.1 Candidatus Omnitrophota bacterium | reverse complement strand
TTAACCTCCCGGGACATTTTCTGATGGCGCCAGAGTATCTCTGCATAAATACAGTTAGCTAAAAGGCTCTTTGAATTTTTTATGCCATAAGAACCACCCACCGCTCCTACTTTTTCATAATTGAAATTTTTTATTAAGGTCCTAATCCATTCCTCGTCAGGGACACAATCGCTATCCGTAAAAAAAATTATCTCCCCCTCTGCCTCCTGCCAACCAATATTTCTTGCTTTCGCTGGCCCGGAATGAGGCTGCCAAATATACCGCACGGGAAATTTTCTTACCGACTCCTGGGTACCATCATTTGACCCATCATCCACAAAAATTACTTCATATAAATCCCGGGGATAATCTTGATTCAGACAGGCTTTAAGGGTTTCTTCTATGGTCTGAGAACAATTATAACCTGCTATAACGATACTTATTTTAGGAAACATTTTTATCAGCCATTGCTTTCAATTCTTTTATCTGGTCTCTGATTATGGCGGCACGCTCAAACTGCAAGTTTCTTGCTGCCAATTGCATCTCTTCTTGCAATTGAGCAATGATTTCTTCAATCTCTGTTCTTTCTTCAGGAACTCCTGTCAATCTTCTTACAAATTCTTTCGTTTCTTCTATAATCTCAATATAGTCTTTTATCGCTTTCTCTATAGAACGAGGAGTAATTTTGTGTTTGCGATTGTATTCCAGTTGAACTTTCCTTCTTCTATTTGTTTCTTCTATTGCCCTTTGCATAGAGCCAGTAATGTTATCTGCATACATTATTACCTTCCCATGGATATTTCTGGCAGCACGACCGGCTACCTGAATTAAGGAAACCTGACTGCGTAAGAAACCTTCTTTATCAGCATCAAGTATTGCCACCAGAGAAACCTCGGGCAAATCCAGTCCTTCGCGTAAAAGATTTATCCCCACAAGACAATCAAATTCTCCCTTTCTTAAATCGCGCAAAATCTTTACGCGTTCCAAAGGTTCAATTTCTGAATGGAGATATTTAACCCTAAGCCCCATCTCCTGAAGATAACTTGCTAAGTCTTCTGCCATCCGCTTAGTCAAGGTAGTAACCAATACGCGCTCCTTCTTTTCTGCGCACTGACGAATCTCCTCAATCAAATCATCAATCTGGCCCTCAATTGGTCTTACCTCAATCTCCGGATCCACAAGCCCTGTGGGACGAATCAATTGCTCCACCACTATCCCTCTGCTTTTTTCCATCTCATAATCGTCAGGGGTGGCAGAAACAAAAATAACCTGTTTTACTAAGGACTCAAACTCTTCAAATCTTAAAGGACGATTATCCAGGCAGGAGGGAAGTCTAAAACCATATTCTACCAGGGTCTCTTTTCGTGAGCGGTCTCCTTCATACATCCCTCTCAATTGGGGAATAGTCACATGAGATTCATCAATGATCACCAGAAAATCCTCCGGGAAATAATCTATTAAACAACTCGGTCTACTTCCCGGAGGACGACCTGAAAGATGCCGGGAGTAATTCTCTATCCCGTGACAGTAACCCATCTCACGCAACATCTCCATATCGTATTTAGTTCTTGATTCTAAACGGGCTGCTTCCAGCAATCTATTCTGAGAACGCAATTCATAGAGACGCTCCTGCAATTCTGCTTCAATGGAAATTATCGCTCTCTCTATTTTACTCTGAGAGGTAACAAAGTGTTTTGCCGGGTAGATTCCTATCCTCTCCAGTTCGGTAATCGTCTCCCCTGTGATGGGATTGAATTGCTTTATCTTTTCAATCTCATCTCCCCAGAGTTCTATTCTTAAGGCAGTGTCTTCATAAGCAGGAAAGACCTCTATTGTGTCTCCACGCACACGAAATTTCCCCCGGGTGAGCTGGGTATCATTTCTTTCATAAAGCATCCACACCAAGTGACTGATTATATCTTCCCGGGAAAAATTTTTTCCTTTTTCTAAAAAGAGGAGCAACTCCCGATACTCTTCGGGAGAGCCTAAGTTATAAATGCAGGAAACCGAAGCAACAATAATTACATCTCTGCGCGACATCAAAGAACTGGTTGCGGAAAGTCTTAATTTATCCAATTCCTCATTTATAGAAGCATCTTTTTCTATATAGGTATCGGTCTGGGGAAGATATGCCTCAGTCTGTTAATAATCATAATAACTTACAAAGTATTCCACGGCATTGTATGGGAAAAACTCTCTGAATTCACGATAAAGCTGGGCAGCGAGTGTCTTATTATGAGAGATTACTAAAGTGGGCTTGTTAAGATTGGCAATCACATTGGCAATAGTAAAGGTCTTTCCGCTTCCGGTTACTCCCAAGAGGGTTTGGAATCTTTCCCCTTTTAATAAACCCTCAGTTAATTTTTTTATTGCCGGGGGTTGGTCTCCGCAGGGTTTATAACTACTTACTAACTTAAATTTCTCCATACTCCCATAGGTAGGTGCTTAGAATATTTCTAAAGAAAAGTCAAGGGATGAAAAGGAATGGGTTAATTGTCCAATAGATATCCTCTCCACTCCTGTGGAGGCAATCTTACGCACATTCTTAAGCTCCACACCACCGGAAACCTCCAATTGCGGAGTTTCAAAATTTGAAAATTGATTTCTTATCTTCACCGCTTTTATTATCTCGGATAAACTCATATTGTCCAGCATAATCACATCGGGTTGGGTCTCCAGAGCAGTTTTAAATTCTCTTAAATTCTTTACCTCTATCTCTACTTCCATACCCTCGGGAACTCCTTGCTTAATTCTGCTGATTAACTCTTTAAAGTCTTTCCCCCGGTAACCTGTAGTCTGCAGCCTTAGATGGTTATCCTTTATCAATACTCCATCGCTTAAATCCATACGATGATTGAAACCACCTCCCACTCTTACCGCATATTTTTCTAAAATTCTTAAGCCGGGAGTGGTTTTACGCGTATCCATAATTTTAACTTTATAAGGATAGACTTTTTCCACAATCTTTTTTGTTAAGGTAGCAATTCCCGAAAGACGCATCAGAAAATTTAAAGCAGTCCGTTCTCCAGCAAGAATTTTTTTTAAACTCCCTTCAAGAGAGGCTATTCTCTCCTCTTCCCTGATTTGGTTTCCATCACTAATGATTTTTTTAAATTTTATTCTATTATCCAACAAATAAAAAACCCTTTCAGCGATTGCTAATCCTGCCACCACTCCCTCCCCCTTCGCAACAATCTCTGCCTTTACCCATCTGTCTTTGGGGAAAAGCAATTCTGAAGTAATGTCACGGTCTGCTTTATCTTCCTCTAAAGCCTGTTTAATTATCGGGTCAATTATTTGAAAACTCAAATTTTTATCTCCTGCAGGTGTTTTTCCCATTTTTCTCTTTCTCTCTCTAACGCTTCTCTCCTCTTCTTCTCTCTCTCTATTAATTCTTGAGGGGCATGTAAAACAAATTCCCTATCCTTTAGTTTAGCATCTACTTTTTCTAAATAATTTTCTATCTCTTTTATCTTCTCTCCAATCCTTTTT
>JAMWCG010000146.1 GCA_023818555.1 Candidatus Omnitrophota bacterium | reverse complement strand
TTAGAGATTTTCTGATAAAGGAAGAGAGAGAGCATAATTTAGAAGGTCTTATTAATCTTATCGGTATTGAATCCCCCGGGTTAACTTCCTCTCTCGCCTTAGCTAAAAGAGTAAAGGAGATGCTCATAGATAGGTTGATTAAGTCTTAGATTTATTCTCACCGGATGGTTCTCTTTTTTATCTGAGTAGAAATTTTTTGACTAATCAAATTTTCTTGGCTATAATATTTTGCATCCAGTATGATTTTAATTTATAATGAAACCCTACGAAGTTATCGCACATACTGCAGATTTAGGAATCAAAGCCTATGGGAAGACACGGGAAGAATTATTCCTCAACTGTGCTTATGCGATGTTTAGTTTAATCACTGACTTAGAAACGATTTCTCTGGTTGACAAGATAATAATTGAAAAAACCGCGGATAATCAAAATGAATTATTAATTAACTGGCTAAGGGGGCTCCATTCTTCCTATGCAGTAGATAACTATTTATTGAGAAATTTCCAGATGATTAAACTTAACGAGAATTTAGTGGTTGGGTTAGGAGAAGGAGAAAAGTTTGACCCCCAACGGCATATTTTGAAGAAGGAAATTAAGGCGGTTACCTACCATCAGGTGGAGATTAAAAAAGAAGGCAATTTCTATACTGTCCAGATAATTTTTGATGTATAATAGTGTTAAAAAAAAGTAAATTCTCCACAAAGGAGACTAAAGATGGGGACAGCTTGGACCGGACCCTTAGAAAAGATTGATGACTATCGCTTCCGTATACCCCGCACTTACAAACAGGGGATGCGTGTAGAGGGGGTTATTTATGTGGATGAGCAGATGCTTCAAGATATCAGACAGGACCAGGCTCCGGAGCAGGTAGCCAATGTTGCTTTTCTCCCCGGCATTGTTAAATATTCTTTAGCCATGCCCGACATCCACTGGGGATATGGTTTTTGTATCGGTGGGGTAGCGGCTACTGACCCTGAGAAAGGAGGGGTGATTTCTCCTGGCGGAGTGGGGTACGATATCAACTGTGGCGTCAGATTGGTCAGGAGCAATATAACTATAGAGGAAATAAAACCTAAGTTGAAAGAATTGGTTACTGCCTTATTCCATACCATTCCTGCCGGAGTAGGTTCAACAGGAGAGATAAGGGTTTCCGTAGAGGAAGAGCGAAGGCTATTGTTTGAAGGAGCGTGCTGGGCAGTATCCAAAGGATATGGAATAAAAGATGACTTAGAGTGCACGGAAGAAAGAGGATGTATGGAAGGAGCAGATCCGAAAGATGTTTCCCCACGGGCGTATGAAAGAGGTAAAAGGCAATCTGGGACTCTTGGTTCAGGAAATCATTTCTTAGAAGTTCAGGAAATAGAAAGGATTTACGACCGGGCATTGGCGGAAAAATTTGGTCTACGCGAAGGACAAATTACGATAATGATTCATTCCGGTTCTCGGGGATTGGGATACCAGGTCTGTGACGATTATCTGGAAATTATGGGGAAAGCAGTACACAAGTATAATATCCATCTTCCGGATAGACAACTTGCCTGTGCACCAATTGATTCTCCTGAGGCGCAAGCTTACATTTCGGCAATGCGCTGTGCCGCAAATTATGCTTGGGCAAATAGACAATGTCTGATGCATTTAACCAGAATTGTTTTTGAGCGGGTATTTAATAAAAGTTGGGAAGCTCTGGGTATGTTTTTGATTTACGATGTTGCTCATAATATTGCCAAGTTTGAGAGATATACAATTGAGGGTAAAGAAAGGACTCTCTGCGTGCATCGTAAAGGAGCAACCCGTGCCTTTGGACCAGGACATCCGGAGTTGCCGGAAAGATACAAAGAAACAGGTCAACCCGTGATTATCCCCGGAGATATGGGAAGAAATTCTTATCTCCTTGTGGGAACAAAAAGAGCTGAGGAGACTTTCTATTCTACCTGTCATGGGGCAGGACGGGTTATGTCGCGTTCTCAAGCAATTAAATCCACTAAAGGAAGAAATATTACCAGTGAGTTAGAAGAAAAAGGAATAATTGTTGTGGCATCAAGTAAAGAAACCCTGGCGGAAGAAGTTCCTGATGCCTATAAAGATGTGAACGATGTGGTAAAGGTTGTTCAAGGAGCAGGGATTTCAAAAATTGTCTGTAGAATGAGACCCTTAGGAGTAATTAAAGGATAAAATTTCTATGTTAGATTTAAAATTTATACGGGAAAATCCAGAAAAGGTAAGGAAGGCTTTAAAAGACAGGGGAATGTCGGGGGAAATCTTAGAGAATTTGCTTCACATTGATGCGGAAAGGAGAGCGCTTCTGCGTGATTTGGAAGACTTACGCCATCAAAGGAATTTAATTTCTGAGGAGATAAGTAAATTATTACAAAATAAAGAAAATTCGCAAGAAAAAATTATGGAAGCAAAAAAGATAGGAGAAGATGTTGATAGATTAGAAGGAAGGCTTTCTCAATTAGATGAAAAGCTTAAAGACCTTCTTCTCAATATCCCAAATATTCCTCACGAATCGGTTCCGGTAGGCACTGATTCTTCTTACAATAAAGTGGTGAGGACCTGGGGGGAGCCTAAAGAATTTGATTTTACTCCCCGCACACACTTAGAATTGGGAGAGTATCTGGATATAATTGATTTCCCCCGCGCAGCAAAACTGGTGGGTTCAAACTTTGCTTTATTTAAAGGAGATGGTGCGAGGCTCCAGCGAGCACTCATTGATTTTATGTTAGACCTGCATACAAAGAAGCATCGGTATAAAGAAATCTGGCCTCCTGCCTTAGTAAACCGGATGAGTATGACTGCTACGGGACAGCTTCCTAAACTGGAGTTGGATATGTATAGACTGCGTGATGACGACTTTTTTTTAATCCCTACCGCGGAAGTTCCGGTTACTAATCTTCACCGTGACGAAATCTTAGAAGAGGAAAAACTTCCGCTATATTATACTGCTTATACTCCTTGTTTCAGAAGAGAAGCGGGTTCTTATGGTAAAGACACGAAGGGTTTAGTGAGAGTCCATCAGTTTGATAAAATAGAATTGGTAAAATTCACAAAACCCGAAGATTCTTATAAAGAGCATGAAATGTTAGTGAGAGATGCCGAGGAGGTTTTGCAGTTGCTTGGACTTTCCTACCGCACAGTTTTACTCTCTACAGGAGATTTAAGCTTTGCCGGTGCAAAATGCTATGACCTTGAAGCATGGGCACCAGGATTGGGAAGGTATTTAGAAGTTTCTTCCTGCAGTAATTTTGAAGATTTCCAGGCCCGAAGGGCGAACATTCGCTTCCGCACCATCGGAGGAAAAATCGCCTACGTCCATACCCTCAATGGCTCGGGTCTGGCGGTGGGAAGAACGCTCGTAGCCATTCTTGAAAATTACCAGGAAAAGGATGGCACGGTGGTGATTCCCGAAGCGTTGCGTCCCTACATGCACGGGTTAGACCGGATCATTCCCTCAATCGAGGTGCGGTGATGGAACGGAAAGGTG
>JAMWCG010000145.1 GCA_023818555.1 Candidatus Omnitrophota bacterium | reverse complement strand
CATATGGGTGGGGCAAGGACCTGTCTCTTTAACTGGCTCTTTGCCCGGCACCATCAGGGTAAATTTATTCTGCGGATTGAAGACACAGATAAAAACCGTTCTAAGGAAGAGTATTTAAAGGAGATTTTAGAGAGTCTTAAATGGTTGGGTCTGGACTGGGATGAGGGTCCATATTTTCAGTCTCAGAGAATAGATTTGTATAAGGAATATGCTCAGAAACTCCTTGTCCGGGGTTTAGCCTATGAGCAAGAGGGAGCAATCATTTTTAAAGTCCTTCCAGAAACAATTACCATTGAGGATTTAATCCATGGAAAGATTATCTTTGATACGCGAGAAATAAAGGACCAGGTTTTAATTAAAAAGGATGGACTCCCTACCTATAATTTTGCCTGTGTAATTGACGATGCTTTATTAGGGATAACTCATGTAATTCGGGGGGACGACCATATCTCCAACACACCCAAGCAAATTCTTTTATATAAGGCTTTAGGATTTGAATTGCCCAAATTTGCCCACATACCTTTAATCTTAGGAGAGGACCGTTCGCGGATGTCAAAGCGTAAAGGGGCAGTGGCAATTTCTGAATATCAAGAGATGGGTTATTTACCAGAGGCGATGGTGAATTATTTAGCTCTTTTAGGTTGGTCTCCAGGGGAAAACCGTGAGATTATTTCTCGTAAAGAGATGATTGAGAAATTTTCTTTGGAAAAAGTAAATAAGACCGCTGCCGCTTTTAGTGATGATAAACTTGATTGGATAAATAGCCAGTATATTCGTATGCTGGATAGAGATAAGTTATGCGTACTCCTTGAAGAGAGATTATCTAAAAAGGGGCTTATAAAAAAAGATTTTAATCACAATTGGTTCAGACAATTGGTACAATTACTTCATAAACGCATTAAAACTCTGGAAGATTTTTTTGTGCAGAGTCAATTTATTTTTAGTGATGAAATAAATTATGACCCTGATGCAGTGAATGAATTTTTACACAATAAAACCTATCTTAAAGAGGGATTTGAAAGATTGATAGAAGGTTTAGAAGGAATGCCTTCTTTTGATGTCCAGAACATTGAGAAACTTCTGCGCTCTATTGCTGAAGACTTAAAAGTAACTGCCAAAGATTTTATTCTCCCTGTGCGTGTAGCAGTAACCGGTAAGAGTGTTTCTCCACCTCTCTTTGAATCAATTTATTTATTGGGTAAAGAAAGGACGCTTTCTCGCATAAAATATGCCTTAACTAACCTTTTAAACTCCTTCAATCTAAGCAGTTGATTATGTTCCCACAGGTTCATATCATTGAAGCCTCGGCAGGTTCAGGAAAGACCTATTGCCTTGCCCGAAAATATCTTTCTTTACTGCTTGCTCCTGATGCAAATACCCACATCTCCCATATTTTAGCCATAACCTTTACTAACAAAGCAGCCGGAGAGATGAAAGAAAGGGTTTTGGAGTTTTTGAAAAGGATTGCTCTGGAGGTATTCAAAGATGAAAAAGAGAAAGAAGAACTCCTTTCCGGTTTAGGGGAAAAAGAAGTTATCCGGGCTAAGGCAGAGCAAACCATAGATGAGATTATCAGAAACTACAATTTTTTTCAGGTCCAAACGATAGACAGTTTTATTAACACTCTTCTCTATGGTTGTGCCTACCGCCTGGGGCTTTCGGTAAATTTTAAAATAGAGAAATATGCAAATCGGTATTTAAGCTATGGTTTAGATAGATTAATAGAAAAAGCCCATTCCGAAAAAGAAATCCTCAAACTTTTTCATACTTTTATTCATCAATATCTCTTCATAGAGAACAGAACAGGGTGGTTTCCCAAGGAGAACATATTGAGGATTATCTCTTCTCTTTTTTCTATTTACAATAAATATTCTGGAAAATTCATTCCCAATGAGACAAAAGCAAAAGATTTATTTTTCAAAAAGAGAGCCCTCATTAAAAAGATAGAAATGCTCTCTGAACAACTCCCTCCCTCTACCCATAAAAAATTTGTTGATAGTCTCAAGACTTTTCTTGAAACGCATACCCTTAGATACAACTTTGACCTTTCGGAACTTTCTTCCTATTTTCAAAAAGAAGATTTTCCGATAACTCAAAGAAAACAAGTCCCTCCCCAAACCATTAATTTATGGAACAGGATAAGGAAGAATATAAAGGAGATTTGTGAAGCAGAAGCCATTTCGCTTTTTAACACATATATCCATATATTTAACAAAGTCCTTAACGAAACAGCCCAATATCTCCATAGAGAAAATATCCTTTTCTTGGAGGCTTTAAACAAAGAGGCAGATGCTTTATTGCGAGATTCAGATTTAGAACTTCCCGAGCTTTATTATCGTCTTTCTCTGCGCTTAAAATACTTTCTCATTGATGAATTTCAGGATACGAGTAGACTCCAGTGGGATAATCTTGAAGAGATGATTAAAGATGCTCTTTCCCGAGGGGGGGCTCTTTTTTATGTAGGAGATAGAAAGCAAGCAATCTATCGTTTCCGTGGAGGAGAAGTTTCGCTCTTTGAAGAAGTAGAAAATTATCTCAAAAATTTCAAAAAGGAGAAAGAGTTCCTTAAAATAAACTATCGGAGCCGGGGAGAAATTGTAGAATTTAACAATTTTGTTTTTTCTGAAGAGAATCTTAAACATTTCTTTACCGAGATAGAGAAAAACGGATTAGCCTTAAACAAAGACGATATAGAGAAAATAATAGGAGTATTCAAAGACTCAAAGCAAGATTATTTGAAGAAAGGAGGTTATGTAAAAATAGATTTATTCTCCGGTGAGGATAGAGAAGAATACATGGAAGTTCTAAGAGATAAATTGATTTCACTTATAAAGATTCTTCAAAAAAGATTCTACCTGAAGGATATTACTATTCTGGCTAGAAAGAATGCAGAGATAGAACTTTTTACGAATTGGTTATTAGAGGAAGCCATACCTGTAGAGTCGGAAAAGACGCTCAATGTAAGAGAGAATCCAGGTATAAAAGAGATTATCTCTTTTCTAAAATTCCTCTCCCATCCAATTGATGACCTTTCTTTCGCATCTTTTATCTTGGGCGATATTTTTTGCCGGAAGGCAGGGGTAGAAAAAGATACCTTTCAGAATTTTATATTCAAGTCTCGTCTCCAAAAAGAAACTATACCTCTCTACCGTAAATTTCGTGAAGCGTTTCCCTCCCTTTGGGATAGTCTTATAGAAGAATTTTTTAAGAGTGTGGGGTTTGTTCCTCTCTATGAACTCTTGATTACGATTTTTGAGAAATTTTCAGTTCTCGTCAATTTTCCTCAATATCACGGTTTTTTTATGAAGTTGCTTGAAATTGTTAAAGAATACGAAGAGGAATATCCAGATGTCACTTCTTTCCTGGAATTCTTTGAAAACCTCTCTCCGGAAGAAATCTATGTGAATGTCACTAAGACCGATGCAGTAAAAATTATGACCATTCATAAAGCAAAGGGGCTGGGTTTCCCTGTGGTGGTGATTCCTCATCTGGAGATGCTTTTGGAACCAACTACACAATTTATGGTCAAAGAGGGAGAAAAACTCCGGCTT
>JAMWCG010000144.1:1480-3558 GCA_023818555.1 Candidatus Omnitrophota bacterium | reverse complement strand
CCATCATTCTACCAAATCTTATTCATAAATCAAAGAAAAGAAATTTGAGAGGATGAAATTTAGCAGGCGGGGCTTCGCCCCGCCTGCCTCAAATCCGCCTTCGGCGGATAAACTCAAATTATTTCGCTCGCATGCCAGAAAGTCGGGTCGCTCAAAAGAAAGAGGTAAATAAAATTTTGGAATTAGTAAAATTTGGAATTAGTAAAATAAGGTAGTATACTTTATACTGAGTAATGATCTAAATTTAAATTGAAGTATAGACAAAATTAATAACTTATGATAAGCTAATTGTTAGAAACTAAGTTCTTTAACAATTAGCCTATCAAGGAGGTGATATCATGAGAGTAAATGTAGACCTACACTCACACTCAGAATATTCTCCTAGTGTATTTAATGTAAGTTTAGAAAAAATTGCTTATACGGCACATCTAAAAGGAGTGGATGTCATTGGAACAGGTGATTGTCTTTTCCCAAAGTGGCGAAAATTTTTAGTAGAAAATCTCAGAGAAACAGAAGAAGGAATTTTCCAACTAAAGAGGGTAAAACAAAATAACATACGAAAAGTACACTTTGTTCTTCAAACAGAGCTAGTTTTTACTTTTGGCAAAAAGGGTGAAAAGGGAGGAAAAGGATGGATATTGTAGTTCTCTTTCCCTCTTTCGATTCTGTTGACATCGGAATCAGCCTTCTTAAACATTGGGGGGTGAAAAACACTACTGGAAGGCCGTTTATACTTTGCGAAATACCTCAAGAAGTGGGAGATAAAATTAGGAAGCTTTTGGAAGTGGATCCTTGGATTGAAGTAATACCTGCTCACATAATGACTCCGGAAGGAATTTTTGGGAGCCGCAATAACATAAATTCTTTTGAAGAGATATTTGGAGAAATTCCAAAAAACATTCACGCGGTGGAAACTGGATTAAGCGCCGATGTAGAGATACTAAGCCTTATTCCCGAATTAGACAACTTTACACTTATCTCTTGTGGCGATCTCCATAGCAGCGGTTTTCAAATGGTTGGAAGAGAATCGACTGTGCTCTCGATAAATCAGCTTACTTATAAAGAGATAATTTCTGCAATTAGAAAAAATAAAATAGCCTATACAGTTGAATTCCCACCTTCGGAAGGAAAGTACTTCCTTACAGGTCATCGAGGAGATAAACCAGGACATAATGGAGAACCTTGTTATTACTCGCCACTCTTTTCTCCGCCATCGAAGATATGCCCAATATGTAAAAAGCGACTAAATATAGGGGTTCTAGAGAGAGCATTAGAACTTCAGAAGATTCAGGGTGGAAAAAGAAAATTAGGTGAATTAAAACCTGATGCTAAGCCATTTATCCGAGTGGTTCCTCTATTTGAGATTCTCACTAAAAAAGGTATGGGGGAGAGAGAGTATTTAGCGATTTGTAGGGAGTTTGGCAACGAGCTTAGACTCTGGGAAAATAAAGTAGAAGAAGTCGAAAGTAAATTATCCAAGATAAATTTCAATCCGGAAATAGTAGAAGCGATTGTTCAAGTGAAAAAGGGAGATTACTCTTTCAACCCTCCGGGATATGATGGAGTTTTTGGAGAACTTAAGCTAGGAGAATACTTAGACATTTTTCAGGTAAAAAGAGAGCCTCTAACGAGAGAAAGCCAAATAAGCTTATTTTAAGGGGCATATTTTAAGGGGCATATTTTAAGGGGCATATTTTAAGGGGCATCTTATTTAGATCCTTTTTTTAGAAATAATACTCCTTGCAGCCAGAATTCCTGTAACGCCAGCAGCAATAATTCCTTGTGTTAAACCGCTTCCGTCTCCTATCACATAGAAATTTTTCAATTTAGTCTCCATTTCTTTATTGACTTTTATTCGATAAGTATTCCATTCTATCACCGGGGCATAAACAAGATTGTTAGTTTCAATGAAACCTGGACAAAGTTTATCAAAAGAAAAAATAAAATTTTTTAGATGAGAACATATTTCTTTGGGAAAGACTTTTTTGTCGTTGCTAACCAATTTGGTAACGGTTTGGTAGAATAGTTGTAAAGGTGGAACCTTAAACTATTAACCAAAACCGCTACCATGACTAATT
>JAMWCG010000144.1:0-1470 GCA_023818555.1 Candidatus Omnitrophota bacterium | reverse complement strand
ATACTTTTTCAAAGATTGGAGAGGGGGCACGGCGGAATTCAGTATTTGACATCTTTTCAGAGATTGTTAAAATTACAATTAGAAAGTTCTTTCAAAGAAAACAAAGTTCGAAACCTCTCAAGCGATGCTCAAACAGTTGAGAACAGAATAACATTAACCCCTAACCATTTCGTTACCGAATTGGTTAGCAACTACAATTAAAGACATCCAGGAGATTGTTAAAATCATCTTGGGAGGGTAAAAAGTTTTCCACAGCTTGACCCCTTGCAATTTTGTTAGAAATTGATAAGGTAGATATTAGAGAGATCCAGCAGATTGTTAAGATTATCTTGGGAGGTCAATAAAGAAATGCAAAATTCAAAAATCCCCGAAGCAATCCCTTCAGGATGCTACGGGACAGGCAAAATGCAAAATGAGAATTTAAAATTTAAGATTATTTTTATCTCTGCAATTTTCTTGGCGGTTTTGCTTTTGCCGAAAATTTCCTGGGCTTTTGATTATGTGATGGGCACTACAGATTATGGTCAACCAAATGTACCTCAACCTGCTCAATGGGAGAGTTATGTAGATCCGATTACAGGGGTTACTGTTAGGCGGATTACAGATATTGCGAAAGATGTACCGGGTGCAACGAATGCAAGGATTGAGTATGTTAGAAAAACTCCGGTAAGCAGCGACGGAAGATATTTGCTCATATTTGTAGATGGTGTTAGAGGTAATCCGTATTACATTGTAGACCTACAAACGCACACTTTAAAAGTAGCGCCTCATATTACAGGAAAACCCTATGATAATAACGCATCATACGATGCCCAACCCGAATACAGATGGGATTTAAGCGGAAATTGTCCTACTTGTATTTATTATCGCGATGGAATGAAATTTTATAAGGGTGATGTGGCTTATCCTTCAAGCCCCCAAGATCCAAATTACAATATCCTCTTACACGATTTCAAAAACGAATTTCCCACAGGTGTGATTGCCTTCAATGATGATGAAGGAGATGCATCTGGCGACAGCAGATACTGGGTTTTTATGATATTACCCCCCCGTACACCAGGCTATCTCCCACTTGCATTTATTGTCTATGACAAGGATACAGACACAATAATAGGAACATATCCAAATCCTCCAGATAGACCTAATTTCGTTGATATGTCGCCTTCAGGAGATAGGGTATATGTAGCTGGAAATTGGAAAAATATGGGAGGTGTATCTTTTAATAAGGATTGGACAGATCCTAAACAGCTAGTCCTAGCGAATGCCCATTCAGGTTGGGCCTTTGATAAAAATGGCAATGAAGGACTTGTACAGATAAATTGGTCTGGAGTTACTGATTGGCTTAAATTTGTTAATGTTAAGACAGGAGAGTATTTCACAGTTATAAACCTAAAAGACCTTGGCTGGGGAGGAGGGCATCATTTTGGCAGGGTTTATCAGCCTCACCAAAAAGGATGGATTTTTCTTGAT
>JAMWCG010000143.1 GCA_023818555.1 Candidatus Omnitrophota bacterium | reverse complement strand
AAGCCATTGCCAGAAAAGGAGACATTGCCTTCGGTATCTCTACCAGTGGCAATTCGGATAATGTCTTTGAGGCCCTGCTCTTGGCAAAACATCTGGGGCTTAAGACGGTTTCTTTAACCGGAAAAGATGGGGGTAAGATTGCTCGGGTAAGTGACTATAATATAAATATTTCCTCTGAACATACCGCACATATCCAGGAAGCGCATATCACGGTTGGGCATATCTTGTGTGAATTGGTAGAAGAGGCTTTTGCGAAATGACCGCCAATAAAATAAAAACGCTTACTCAGTTGAAGAAAATAATTACAGTTTTAAAAAGAGAGAATAAAAAAATTGTTTTTACCAATGGATGCTTTGACCTTCTCCACTATGGCCATCTCTACTATCTGGAGGAGGCAAAGCGTCTGGGTGATGTTTTGATTGTAGGGGTTAATAGCGATGCTTCGGTAAAGGCAATAAAGGGTGACCTTCGTCCCATCAATCCCTGTAGAGAAAGGATGGCTTTATTAGCCGGGCTGCAGTGCGTAGATTATTGTTTATCTTTTAAGGAAAAAACACCGGCCAGAATTATTAGAACCATAAGACCGGATATCTTAGTAAAGGGAGGAGATTGGAAAAAAGAAGAAATTGTAGGCGCTGAATTCGTAAAGGCTCATGGAGGAGAAGTAAAAACCATTAAGTTCTTAAACGGTTATTCTACCACGGGAATAATAAAGAAAATTATAGAAAATGAGAAAGAAAGAACTCCTGCGCATCCTGGATGCGAATATAAATCGCGCAAAAGAAGGGCTACGCGTCTGTGAAGACATTTTGCGTTTTTGGGGCAACGATAAAAAACTCACCCGTTCCTGCAGAGGATTACGCCATAAGATAGATAAAATTTTAAGTGACGAACCACTCTTCTTGAAAGAAAAACTGCTTTTCTGTAGAGATGTTAAAGGTGATGTAGGGAAAAACTTGAAAATAGAGAGAGAAAAGAAGAACCTCCGGGACCTATTTCTGGCAAATATGCAGAGAATAGAAGAGGGATTGCGAGTTTTGGAGGAGATTTCTAAATTGTTTAATCCCGGCCTGGGAGAAAAATTTAGAGAGTTAAGATTTAGAACTTATCATTTAGAAAAAAAAGCATTCAGATTGATCAGGAAATATGCTTAAAATATTTAAGCCCAGTCTCTATGTCATATTAGACCTCGATTTACCTGGTCTCTCTAAAGACCCGCTTACTCTGGCTGAGGATTTATGCACTGGAGGAGTGGATATATTACAACTGAGGGCAAAAAACTCTTCCGGGAAATATCTATTTGAAATAGGGAAGAAACTCAGAGAACTTACCCGCAAAAATAAGAAAATTTTAGTAATAAATGACCGTGTGGACATTGCTCAGGCGGTGGCTGCAGACGGTGTCCATCTTGGCCAGGAAGACTTACCGGTAGAGTATGCTAGAGCCATCTTGGGAAAAGATAAAATCATCGGAATTTCCACCCACAGTTTAGCACAAGCAAGAAAAGCACATCTATCCAAGGTTGACTATCTCAGTGTGGGGCCGGTATTTAAAAGCCCGACTAAACCAGAACTCAAACCCTTGGGGACTGTCTTTTTAAAAAAAATAGTGAAAATCAGCCGATTACCTGTAGTGGCGATCGGCGGAATTAATCTAAATAATCTCCCTGAGGTCCTTGCCTGTGGAGTAAATTCTGTGGCGGTGATAAGTTCTATATTGAGAAGTAAGGATGTTTTAGAAACAGTTAAAAAATTCAAGGAGTTATTACACTATGGAAGATAAAAAGAAAAATTCTCTCTGGGAAAAAATTGCACGGGAAGAAAATGTCCCCTTAGAAACTCTTCAGGAAAGGATAAAAAAATGGACCGTGGTAATCCCTTTTAATAAAAAGAGAAAAATCAGCCATCCCTGTGCCATTGGAGAAGGGATGCGGGTTAAAGTGAATGTTAACTTAGGAAGTTCCTGGGAGGCAGATGGAATAAAAGAAGAACTCCAGAAATTGTCCGTAGCGATAAAGTATGGAGCAGATACAGTCATGGACCTCTCCACCGGACGCCGTCTCAAAGAGATTAGAAAGGCAATTTTAGAAAACTCACCGGTTCCCGTGGGGACGGTTCCCATCTATGAGGTAGCAGTAAAGGTTTTACAAGAAAAAGGTAATCTCTCTGCTTTAACTCCACGGGATATACTCAACACTATAGAGGAACAGGCAAAGGAAGGGGTGGATTTCTTTACTATACACTGCGGTTTAAATAAAAAGACCTTAGAAGTTTTTTCCCGCCAGAAAAGATTAATGGACATTGTCAGCAGGGGAGGAGCAATCTTACTTAACTGGATGCTCACGAAAAATAAAGAGAACCCAATGTATGAATATTTTGATGAAATCCTTAACATTGCCAAGGATTATAACATAACCTTAAGTCTCGGAGATTCCCTTCGCCCGGGGTCTGTGCTGGATGCTACGGACCCTGCCCAGATAGAAGAATTAATTATCTTAGGAGAACTGACCCAGAGAGCCCACCAAAAGGGGGTGGCAGTAATTATTGAAGGACCTGGGCATATGACGCTTGACCAGATAGAAGCAAATGTTCTGGCAGAAAAAAAACTCTGTCAGGGAGCCCCTTTTTATGTTTTGGGACCTCTGGTGACGGACATAGCCTTGGGTTACGACCACATTGCCGGAGCAATTGGTGCTGCCTATGCCGCTTATTATGGAGCAGACTTTTTATGCTATGTCACTCCCGCCGAACATCTCGGTTTACCCACAGTAGAAGATGTTAAGGAAGGAACTATTGCCTTTAAAATTGCTGCTCACGCTGGTGACCTTGCCAGAGGTAAAGAGAAGGCTTATCTCAGAGACAAGCAAATTTCTCAGGCAAGAAAAAAGCGAAAATGGGACGAGCAGTTTAAACTCTCTTTTGATCCGGAGAAAGCCAGGGCTTACTATTTCCGAAACAAACCCAAGGCTGAGGATGTCTGTTCTATGTGTAGCAAATTATGTTCTATAAAATTAGTAGACAAATGCCTTGAATTTTTAATAAAATAAAGAGGGCGGGTATAATCAACAATATAATTAACGGCTTCCTAAGCGGGCGTAGTTCAGTGGTAGAACATTAGCTTCCCAAGCTAAAAGTGAGGGTTCGATTCCCTTCGCCCGCTTAAAGGTAGATAATTTTGTGCATCTATTCTTTTTACGATGCAGAGATTAAAATTCAAATTTCAAAATTTCTTATTAATTACTGTTTACGGGCTATTAATTAGTTCTTTTTTTGGCTGTGCTACTCCAGAAAAAAAAGTTTCTCCCCTTACTTATCCTGAAGAAAAACCAGCCGGTAAAGAGGGAGTCTACCATAGGGTTAAAAGGGGAGAGACCCTCTGGAGGATAGCAAAACTTTATGATGTGGAATTAGAAAAAATTGCTCAAGCAAATCATCTGAGTGATACCACAAAGATTTTTCAGGGGCAGATGATTTTTATTCCTGATGCCAGGCATTCTTTATCCCGGAAGGATTTCTCGGGTAAAGAATTCATCTGGCCGCTTAAAGGGAAAATTGTCTCTTCTTTTGGAACAAAAAGAGCGGATGGG
>JAMWCG010000142.1 GCA_023818555.1 Candidatus Omnitrophota bacterium | reverse complement strand
AACTCTAGGATGATTATTTCCGGTTCATCCAAGACCACAATATCTAATCCTATAGCAATCTTTAAGGTTTCTTCGGGTAAGGCTACAACATGGGTTCCTATGGCTGCAGTGAGAGTGGAAGGAGAAATTTTTTTAATGACGCTTGCGGTCTTTAAATCATGTAAAATGGTAGTTGTAGAGGTAGTAAAGATGGCTAAATGTGGTTGAGTAAGTTTCACTATTTCTTCTATATCCTCCCAGGTCCCTCCGGTCCCCTGAGCATCATAAATAAAACTTTTGATTTTTTCTTTAGTGAGCAAACCATCAATAATCATCAAATCTAAGGGGGGCCAAACCATAGAAGTTTTATAGGTCCCAAGGCTTCCTAAGATTCTAATTACTCCCCTTCTATGCGGAGAAGGAGGCTCAATTAATAAAACTTCAGAGGGACTAATCTTCTCTTTAGAATAAAATTTATACATTTATCTAAATAAGAGAAGAATAAATTGTCGCAAATTGTAAAGAAAATCTTTTGGCTTATAAATCAAGCGCTTTAAGGCAAATCCCAATAAGGGAAAGCGGAAATAATAACTTCTATAAGCATATTTTACTGCTTTTTTTAAATCCTCGCTACTTAAATCGGAATAATCAAAAATTCTTCTTAAGGGCATATAATCCCGCCAGTCTTCGCTATACAAAAGAGAATTTTTCTTGAGAAAATTAAAAAATTCTGTCCCCGGGTAAGGAATCGCTATACTGAATTGCACCGTAGATGGCTTTAATTCTTTCGCTAAACGAATAGTTTTTTTGATAGTTTCTCTACTTTCTCCTGGTAAGCCAAACATAAATGTCGCATGGATATGAAAGCCCAGGGAACGGAGGAGAGAAAAGGCTCTTTTTACTTTTTCTAAGGCATAAGGTTTTTTTGCTCTTTTAAGTATTTCTTCATCCCCGCTCTCCACTCCTACCTTTAAAAGAAAGCAACCTGCTTTACGCATCAATCTCAAGGTTTCTATATCGTCAAAGTCTGCTCTGGCATAACAAGCCCAGTTCAATTTTAATCCCTTTTCTATAATCCCTTTACAAATTTCTCGCACATGAATTCTATCCACAGTCAATGTATCATCGTTAAACAAGATGCTTTTGAAATTAAAATTATTTTTAATATAATTCAGTTCCTCTACTACTTTCTGGGGATTTCTTTTACGATATCTTCTTCCCGTGAGCACCTCAGGCCAGTTACAAAAAATACACTCATAGGGACAGCCCCTCCCCGCCAAAATAAAAGTAAAAGGATTTTTTAAAATAGGGTCAAAATATTTATATTTATTTAAAAGCTCCCTTGCCGGATAAGGAAGGAGATCCAAATCTTCTAAGGGTTCTCTGGGAGGATTAATTTTAATTCTTCCCTCCGGAGTTCTTAACCCTATTCCCTTTGTTTCCGGATTATCAGTGCTTAGATATTCAGATAAAGAGAGCTCATACTCGCCTCTTACGATTGCGTCAATCCAGGGATAACTTAAGGCTTCTTCAGGCAAAACAGAAACATGGGTCCCCACCAGAATAATCTTTTTACCTCTTTCTTTGATTCGCTTAGCCACCTCCAAATCATTGAAAAAGGAAGGAGTAGAAGTCTCCATAACCACTACATCAAAATCTTTCTCTTCAATTATTCTTAGAACTTCTTCTAAACTATTTTCCCCGGCAATTGCATCTAACAAATCTACGACAAATTTTTTTTCTCTCAAATAGGAACAAGCATAGGCGAGAAATAAAGGAGGATGTAGAGTGTAGGTAGCATAACTAAAGGTGGGAAATCTTATGGGGCGATTAAAAACTTTTTTATGAGCCTCTATGAAAGGAGGATTGAGAAAAATTATCTTTTTATCCATATTTTAAAGTTTTCGGCCAAACCAATGTCCCCCGATTATATTCTTCACTAATCTTAAAAAATAGCTTAATTTTTCCCCATTGTTTATCTTTCTATATAAGTATAACCATTGCCTAAATTTTAAAAAACTAAAAAATTTGAAGAGCAAAAATTGTAAGTAAATTTTTTGTTGTATTCTCCAGAGTTGTTTATGATTAAAATAAATTGTGGAAAATTGAGAGTAAACCATTGAACTTCGCGAAAGGTAATCATTTCGGGGTAGCAATCCTTTCTCTTTAAAAATACGATAAAGTTCTGTTCCTGGATAAGGCTGAGCAATGAATAGAGCAATAAAATCAAAACCTAAACTCCGGGATAATTTAGCTGTCTCCCTTATCTGCGATATATTTTCATCAGGGAAACCGATGATAAATACTCCGTATGTCCATATCCCCAAACGGTTGCAGAACTTTATAATTTCTTTTGCTTTTCTAAAATCTATAGGTTTATCCACATATCTTGACAAAATCTCCCTTGAGCCACTTTCTATGGCAAAAGTTGCCCGATAATAACCAGATTTCTTCATCAACCTAATTAAATTTTCATCTAAATTAGAGATTGCTATCCCCTTAGGGGTCTGCCAAGAAAGATTAAATCTGTTTAGCAGATTACAGAATTCTACAAATCTCTCCTTATCCAAACTTATATTATCATCCCAGAAAGCCAATTCTCTAATTTTGTAATTCTTAATCAATTCCTCTATCTCCAAGACAACCCTTTCAGGACTGTGGGTTCGGTACCCCCTTTTCTTTTAAAAAACGGGAGGGAGGATTAAAGTCAACTCTCCTTCTCCTCTCACTACGATATCTACAGCAGGGTGGGAAATTACACTCCGGGGGTCAACTGTACAATGGACCCCTCCTAATACTACAGGAATGTTTGGTAATTTTTTCTTCACCCTCTCTGCCAACAATAGCGCATCCCTATAATATGCCGAAAACATACAAGATATCCCCACAGTATCCGGTTTGAAAGAAATTAAAGATTCCTCAATCTCTTTTACACGCATTCCTATTCTATAAATCCCTTTCCCTAAATATTCTAAATTCTCCATCCCCTCACCCAAACAATCTAATATTTTTACAGAATAACCTTCTTTTTCTAAGACTCCGGCAATATAAGCAATCCCCAAAGGCTCAATAATACTCTCTATGAGTGCCTCTCTCATCCCGGAAATAAAGGGTTGCATGAGAAGTATTTTCATAATTCAGTCTTTAACCGGAATAAATCTAAAGTTAAAACTAAAAAAATCTTAAATACATAGAAAATTGATTTACTCAAAGAAAGGGTTGATTTTCCTCTCATTCTTGAACGCATTTTTACCGGAACCTCTTCTATTCTTAAACCATGTTTAGCAAGAATCAAAAGCTCCTCCACTTCAGGATAATCATGGGGATATTGCTGGGTAAAAAGAGAAATTACTTTTTTATTCATCACCCGGAATCCTGAGGTGGGGTCTTTAATAGTCTTTCCCAAATAGAGAAAAAGTATTTTAGAGATAATCTTGGAGATGAATTTTCTCAAAAAGGGTGATCTATAACAATCCTCAATATACCGAGAACCTAAGGATAAATCACATTTTCCATTTTTTAACCGCTGAAGAAGTTTAGGAATTTCTCCGGCTATATGTTGTCCATCGGCATCAAAACGAATCACATAATCGTAATTATGTTTTTTAGCAAAAATATAGC
>JAMWCG010000141.1:2685-3622 GCA_023818555.1 Candidatus Omnitrophota bacterium | reverse complement strand
AAGTGGTCCTTAAGGAGACATTTTTTATTTTTTTTCTTATAAATTCTATCAACCGATAAATCTCCTTTTTGGTAATCCTCCGATTCATTCTCTTCAAGAGCTTATCGGAGATGTGTTGCAGGGGCAGGTCTATATAATGACATATCTTTTCACTCTGAGCAATAAAGGTAATTAAATTTTTATCTATATTAGCAGGATGGAGATAAAGAATTCTTATCCAGGGGAGAAACCCTATCTTCTCCACTTCTCTTAATAAATCCAGAAGAGCTGGCTTTCCATAGAGGTCCTTTCCATAAAGGGTTGTATCCTGAGCCACTAAATTTATCTCTTTCAATCTGCCATTCTTACTCAGGTCTTTAATCTCTTTTATAATTTCTTGCTTGGGACGGGAACGCAAATAACCCCGGATTTGCGAAATGGCACAATAACTACATAGATTATCACAACCTTCACTCAATTTTATATAAGTATAATGAGAAGGTGTGAGTCTAAAGCGCGGAGACAGAGAAGTACACAAATCCTTTTTCACAGGGACCTGTAAATTTTTCAGCATCTCTTCAAGACCGTTCTTCCCTGCCTCTACTCCTAAGAAACCATCCACTTCAGGCAACTCACTTTGCATCTCCTCTCTATAGCGTTGTGGAAGACAACCTACCACCCATAATTTTTTGATTTCTCCTTTTCTCTTCAGTTCAATTAAATCCCAAATCTCCTCCAGAGATTCTTCCTTTGCTTCTTTTATGAAGGCGCAGGTATTGATAATCGCCAAGTCAACCCCTTTAGGCTGGTCCTTGATGAGAAAGGTATCTTTTAATTTGCCCAGGATGATTTCTGAATCCACGAGGTTACGAGCACAACCTAAACTTAAAAGATAAACTGTAGGTTTAGCCATTTGTCTTTTGTTTAAAGCGCGACTGGATTTAGGGTTTGAAGGAGA